>JBBSMO010000007.1:0-17242 GCA_038233155.1 Longimicrobiales bacterium | reverse complement strand
CACCCGCCGGTGCCCCTAGGCACTAAACGCGCATCGGTGGCACTGCTTGTGCGACCGCAGCCCGCGGGACCGGAGCTGCTCCTGATCAAGCGGACCGAGTCTCCCAACGACCCGTGGTCCGGCCACATCGCGCTTCCGGGCGGGCGGTGGGAGCCCGAAGATCCAGATGATCTCACGACGGCGATTCGCGAAACGTTCGAAGAGGTGCAGATCGACCTGCGGGCACTCGGCAGCCCGCTCGGTGCGCTCCCCGAGACGCGACCACGGGCGGGAACCCCTTTCGTCGTCCGGCCATTCGTCTTTGGAGTCCCGGCTTCGACTCCGGCGTATCTGAGCGCGGAAGTCGCGGTGGCGATGTGGGCACCGGTCGCAGATCTGCGCGCGGACGGGTCGGCAGGCGAGTATCTGCACACCATGCCTGGCGGGGAGCACCTCCGCTTCCCTGCAATTCACTTCCGCGGGCACACCATTTGGGGTTTGACACACCGCATCCTCCACCAGCTCTTTGCGTTGCTGCCCCCGCCCGGCTATCGCGCCGGTGCCCGGCGATGAGCGCGTCTGCGCTCGTGCTCGGGTGCGGGTACGTCGGGCTTCGCTTGGCAGCGGCGTTGCGCCATCACGGAATGGCCGTCGCCGGAACCACGCGCAGCACGGCGCGATTTCCTGAAATCGTCGCCGCTGGCGCGGAACCGCTATTCGCCAATGTGCTCGAGCCCGAATCCCTCGCCGCACTCGCCGCGCGGCAGCCGGACCTGGTCTTCGATCTGGTGCGCCCGCAGCGAACCGGCGAGGACCGGTTCACCACCTGGGGCACCCGCAACGTTGCATCCGCCTTCATCCCTTCGCGGCCCGCGAGTTTGGTGTATCTGAGCAGCACATCAGTCTACGGGCGCCGGGACGGCGCGTGGACCGACGAAACCACTCCGGTCGCCCCCGCTTCGCCCCTGGGCAGCGCCCGAATCGAGTGTGAAGCTATCTATGCTGCTGCCTATGCGGCCGGGCAATTCCCGGTGCGAATCTGCCGCTCGCCCGGCATCTACGGGCCCGGCCGCACGCTCCGCTCGCGGCTCGAGCAGGGGGCGTATACACGCGTTGACGACGACAATCTGTGGGTCTCGCGAATCCATGTGGACGATCTGGTTCGCGGCCTCATCGCCGCGGCGCTAGCGGGTTCGCCGGGCGAAGTGTATCTGCTATGCGACAACGAACCCGTCACCGGCCGCGAATACGCGGAACTGACCGCATCTCTGCTCTCCCGTCCCGTGCCGCCAGCGGTTGACCGGGAGGACATCCGCGAAGATCTCACGGCGAGTGCCTTCGAGCGCCGCATCTCGGCCCGCCGCTGTGACAACCGGCGCATGCGCGAAGAACTTCGCGTGACCCCCCGGTACCCGTCCGTTCGCGAGGGCGTCCCCGCCGCGCTTGCCGAGGAAGGAGCGATCGAGCCGTGAGCCGGGAAACGCTCGAACTCCGCCTGACTGCGCGGCAAGCAGAGGCGCTCCGGGCATTGGCGGCGGCGGAAGATCTGCCTCCGGCCATCTATGCGGCGGAGGTGCTCGTCAAGCATCTGTACCACACCTACGACGCCGCGGCCGCCCCGGCTGCCCCGCCCAAGCCTTCGGGGGAGTCTTCGCCGTGATTATGCACCCGCGGCCGGGCGGCTCGCAGCTTTCCCGCTGCCGCGGAAGCGCCCTTTGATCACTGCCGCCGGGCAGATTCACAGCACCCTCGCGAGAATCGTTCATGTACACTGTCGATGAGATCCGTATGAAGGCGGGCATCGAGCCCTGCTTTCAGGCCGCGGCCGATGTCGAGCGATGGCCGGATATCCTGCCGCACTACCGGTGGGTGCGTTTCCAGCGCAAGGACGATTTCGGGACGGGCCGGGTAGAAATGGCCGCGAGCCGCGACTTTGGTCCGCTCCCGTACCCCGTATGGTGGGCCTCGGAGATGATGCTGGACGAAGCGCGGCCCGCCGTTATCTACCGGCATGTGGCGGGCGTCACCGGGGGCATGGACGTCGAGTGGACCTTTGAATCGGCCGCAGATGGCTCCACTCTCGTTCGTATCGTCCACGATTGGCCGGCGGGACCCGAGTGGCCATTGCCCGCTTCGATCCGCCGCGCGATTGGCCGCATGGTGATCGGGCCGTTGTTCATCCACAATGTAGCGGGGAAAACGCTCGCCGGAATCCGCCGCCACCTAGAGCGGGAACAAACAGGGCACCCGCCGGGTTCTTCGCGAACACAATCTCCTGCCGCGCCCTGAAAATACCCAGCAGGAGCAGATTTCGTGAACCGAGTGTGGCGATGACGGACGCAGCATCTGCGGAAAACCAGAAGCGGCGGCGCGTCGCCATCACGGGGATTGGCTGTATTACCCCCATCGGGATCGGCAAGGAGGCGCTCTGGGCCGGGTTGCACGCTGGCAAGTCGGCGGTGCGCCTGCTGGACCGCTTCGATCCCACACCGTTTCGGACCCACATTGGCGGGCAGGTAGACGACTTCGAGGCGGAAGATTTCATCGAGCGCAGCCGGTTACGCCGCTTAGATCGCTATGGCCGCTTCGCCGTGGCAGCTACCCGCCTCGCGCTGGATGATGCCGCGCTGGACACCGCCAGCGTAGACCCCGAGCGCGTTGGCGTGCAGCTTGGCACCGCTCTGGGCGGGATTGGCTACGCCGAGCACCAACTCGCCGCGTATATCGGCGGCGGCGTCCGCGCTGTAGACCCCATGCTGGCACTGACGGTGTTCGGCGGCGCCGCCTCTTGCAGCGTGGCGATCGAGTTCGGCTTTTCCGGTCCGAATTCGACCAACGGGATGAGTTGCGCCTCGGGTACCATGGCAATCGGCGAGGCTTGGCGTCTTATTCGGGAAGGGTCGGTAGATGTTGCCATTGCGGGCGGCGTCGAGGCGCCGCTCGCGCCGCTTTGCTATGGTGCGTTCGCCATCATCCGCGCCATGTCCACCCGCAACGACGACCCCGAGCGCGCCTGCCGCCCGTTCGATGCGGGGCGCGATGGCTTTGTGATGGGGGAGGGTGCAGCGGTGCTGGTTCTCGAGGAGTGGGAGCATGCCCGCAGCCGGGGCGCACATATCTACGCAGAGTTGCTCGGCTACGGCACCACCAACGATGCGCATCACATGACGGCACCCCGGCCCGACGGTGCCCAGGCCGCGCGCGCCATGAGGCTCGCGCTCGCCACCGCCGGCGTCCGCCCGGATCAGATCGACTATGTGAACGCACACGGCTCATCCACTTCCTTGAACGACCGCATCGAGTCCGGCGTAATCCGCGAAGTGCTCGGTCCGGCTGCGGATAATGTCGCCGTGAGCGCTACGAAGGCCTTCCACGCGCACTCCCTCGGCGCTAGCGGGGCTATTGAGGCGGCGATCACCGCCCTCGCGATCGAACACGGGTGGATTCCCCCCACCCTCAACTTCGAACAGGCTGGAGAAGGGTGCGACCTGCCCATGGTGCGCGGTGCCGGAGCCGACCGTCATGTGCGCTTCGCGATCTCGAATTCCTTTGGCTTCGGCGGGATCAACGCCGCACTGGTATTCGCCAATTCTACGGGAGCCGCCGGGGCGAACGGCAGCGGGGCGCGGAACAAAAGCGTGACAGGGCCGTTATAAGCCCGCAACCGTGCAGACGTCCCGGAACGGGGTGCGCAACGCCGTTGACTTCCCCCCGTTCCTTGATATATATTAGCTGGATATGATACAACAGCCTGGGGACGGAAAGCTGCGACGGTAATCTATGGGGGCAGCATGCATCTGGCCGATGCCTGCTGCCCCTTCTTGTTTCTCGATCCCTCAACCGCGTTGAACAAATCAACCATGTTCTTCAGCTCGCGCGCGCTCGACTCGTTCGATCAGTACCTTCAGGATGTGGAGAAATACCCTCTCATCCAGGACCCGCTGGAAGAACGAGCCCTTGCGCGCCGGGCGCGGACCGGAGACAAGATGGCGGCGGAACGCCTGGTCACCGCCAATCTTCGCTTCGTGATCTCCTATGTGAAGAAGTACCAGGGCCGCGGGCTTGGCCTCGGGGAGCTGGTCTGCATCGGTAATGAAGGGCTGCTCAAGGCAGTGAAGAAGTTCGATCCCGAGAAAGGGGTCAAGTTTATTTCGTATGCTGTTTGGTGGATTCGGCAGACCGTGCTCCAGGCGCTGGCGGAGCAAACACGGTCGGTGCGCATTCCGCTGAACCAGAACTCGAACTTGGTCCGCCTCTCGCGCATGGAGACGGCGCTGACGCAGACACTCGGCCGCTCGCCGAGTGACCACGAAATCGCACAGCAGATGGGCGAGCCGATCGAAACGATCCGCGCGCTGCGCCGTGTAGCCGCGAGCGAACTTTCGTTGGATGCTCCGCTGGACCGCGGTGACCGCGATTCTTCTTCTTTTGGCGAGCGCTTCGCCGGTTCGGAAGCGGAGGATATCGAGGAAGAGGTCGAGTCGCAGGCGCGCCGTGATTTTCTCGAGCGGATGTTCGACAGGTATCTCACCGAGCGCGAGCGTAAGATCCTCTACCTGTATTATGGCCTTGACGAGGGCGAGGAACGCACGCTCGAGGAGATCGGCACGCTGCTTGGTGTAACGCGCGAGCGCATCCGCCAGATTCGCAACCGCGCGTTCGAGAAGCTGCGCGAGAGCCCGGACGGTGCGGCGCTGGAAGGGTTTTGGGCGATTCCCTGAGGCGCTTTTATCCGCAGACCGAACACAGCGAAAGGGGCGCCAACCGGCGCCCCTTTTCTCTTGCTCCTTTCAGCACCCCACCCATGAACGAATGGACACGCCGCGTTCGCGCGGCCTTTCCAGCGCTTGAACGCCGCGCGGGCGGCGAGCCCATCGCTTTCCTAGACGGTCCCGCCGGAACGCAGGTGCCCCGCCCCGTCCTCGACGCGATCACCGGCTATCTTACCGGGTGCAACGCCAACACGGAAGGTGCATTTGCTACCAGCCGCGAGAGCGACGCATTGATCCGGCGGGCGCGGGAGACCGCCGCGGCTTTCCTCGGTTCCAGCACGCCAGAAAGCATCGTGTTCGGCGCCAACATGACGACCCTCACCTTTCACCTTTCGCGCGGGCTGGCCGCAGGGTGGCAGGCGGGAGACGAACTGATCGTCACCGACTTGGACCATCAGGCGAACGTCGCACCGTGGCACAGAATTGCCCGCGAGCACCAGCTCGTAGTCCGCACCGTTCCCTTCCACCCGGCCACCTGCACGCTGGACTACAACGCAATGTCGCGCCTCGCTGGCGAGCGGACCCGGCTGATTGCGGTCGGCCACGCTTCGAACGCGGTCGGCACCGTGAACGACATCGGCCGGGTAGCGGAGATCGCACAGCGGAACGGCTCGCTGCTCTTCGTCGATGCCGTGCACTCGGCGCCCCACCTGTCGCTGGACGTAGAAGAGCTGGGGTGCGACTTTCTGGCCTGCTCGGCCTACAAGTTCTTCGGCCCGCACGTTGGCGTGCTTTGGGGACGGCCGGAGTTGCTTGCCGCCTTTGACCCGCCCAAGCTTCCACCTGCCTCGGACCAAGCGCCGGGCCGCTGGGAGACCGGGACTTTGAACCATGAGGGGATCGCGGGAACCGCCGCGGCGATCGAATGGATCGCGGGGCTAGCCCCACCGGCGAGGGTCGGCGCGCCGCTCCGCGAAAGGATTGGTGCGGGCATCGCGGGCATCCGGGCGCACGAGCAGCCACTTGTCCGCGACCTGATCCGCGAGCTTGCCTCGATGGACGGCATTCGGATCTATGGTCCCCCCGAGGGAGCTCCGCGCACCCCGACAGTCGCAATCACTTTGGCTCAGCACACGGCTACCCAGGTGGCAGAGGCGCTGGGGAGGCGCGGAATCCAGGTCTGGGACGGGGACTTCTACGCAACAACGGTGATCGATAGATTGGACCTGAGGGAGCAGGGCGGCGTAGTGCGGATTGGGGTTGCGCCCTACACCAGCGACAGAGATATCGAGCGGCTGCTGGGCGCATTGCATGATCTGACGCGCGAATGAGAAAGGGGCGGCTTCACATTGAAGCCGCCCCTTTCCTCAGTCGTCGTACTGCCGCTATCCCGCCGTCAGGGCTGCAGTTCGATACCGAATTCGCCTTCCCCGGTTTTGCCGAGCTTGATGTGGCGGACCCACGGCAGCTCGCGGCCAGCCATCGGGATTCGCAGCAAAGGCCCCTCACCGATGTGGAGGTCGATAAACTCGATGCTTTCCGGAACCGTAACGAGGTAGCCGGTGGTGGACCCGGACAAGTTGTCGATCCGCAGACCATCCGGCAGAACGGTGAAGGCTTCAGCACTGCCGCCCTTCATGACCTCCGCCGCTGCCCTCCCGGCCGGCCGTGCGGCCAGCACCAGATCGCCGCTCTGCTGCGGGTGGGCAAGATGAATCCGGAACACCTCTCCCGCGGGGACGAAGCTCACTACGGAAGATTCGAGAGACCCATCGGCTACCCCGGGCGGCAGCTCCGCCGCGGGAGCCGCAACTATCGTGTCCCATTGCTCGACGATCCAAGCGCGCACGGGAGTGACGGCCATCGCCGTCGCCAACATGAGCACGATTCCCGCGGCGGCCCGCAATGCGGCGGGCCGTGCGTAGAAGCGCCGCTTGAGGCGGGCTGCGGCGGCGCGTTCTACCGCGGCGCGGCTGCGCGCTGCCCGCTCCTGGCTCAACCGCGGGATCTCGATTCCGCGCAGAGCGGTGAAGACCTGCTCCTGCGCAGCTTGCAGCGAATCGCGGCGCCCGGCGCAAGACGCACAGCCGCGCAGGTGCTTGCGAAGCTCGATCGCCTCCCAATCCGTCAGCTCGTTGTCGAGCAGGCGGACGAGTTCGGCGTCATCGAGGTGATGATGTGCAGTATCCACGGCAATGTTCATAGCAGAGTCTCCGAATCCGGCGCGAGTTGCGCCGTAAGCGCACGTAGTGCACGAGCCAACAACGTTCCGACAGACTTGGTAGTAGTTCCGGCCGCATCCGCAATCTCCCGGTGCGAAAAACCCTCCTCTCGCATCAACAGAATCATTTTGTCCCGCTCGGGCAGCGCGGCGAGTGCATCTCTCACCAGCCGCTGGTTTTCGCTTCGCTCCAAGTCTTGGTCCGGGAGCAAAGGGGCATCGCCCAGCGGCGCATCGCCCGGACTTTCCTCGAGCAGCGTCAACCTGCGGCTCTGAACCCGCAGGCCGTCCCGCGCGAGATTGGTCGCTACCTTGAAGAGCCAAGCCCTGGGTTGCGCCTCTCGCGGGTCATTCTCTACCCAGCGAATGAAGGTCTCCTGCGCAATATCCGCGGCGGTATCCGAATCTCCCGTCAACCGAACGAGATAGCGGTACAGCTCCTCATGGTGCTGCTCGAACAGGCGTTGGACGAACAATGCTTCAAAAACCGACGCGCACCCCGAACAGGGGCAGGGTTCCCAATCCTGAATCGAACCGGTCGTCCTCGCGGCTGGGGCCGGGACAGAGACCCGGCAGTGCGGGGTCGCCACCCACCGTACAAAGCTCGTAGGTTCCCGCGTAGGTCACCGCGTTGCTCCGGTTCAGCACGTTGTACACCTGCGCGTACGCCCCTACTTCCACCCCGCCGAAACGCTTGTGCAGCTCGAGGGCGACGTTGAGGTTCGCGTAAACGGGGCTCCGCGCCGCGTTCGGCTCCTCGAGATACGGCTCACCCTGAATCGGAACCACGACCCGTGTATACGGGATTCCGCTCATCACCGTGTATGCCGCATTCAGCCGCACTCCGCGCCCAATCCGAACCGAGCCGCCGAGGTCCAGCGTATGCCGCACATCGGCAGGGCTCGGAAAGCGCTCGTCCCGGACGATGAAGTCCGAGACTCCGTACGAGTACCCGGCAGATCCGGTCCATCGCCCCGAAAGGCGCCGGGCGGAGATCTCCGCCCCCCGCGCCTCGTTTTGCGCATTGAACAAGGCCGCGTTCTCCTGCTGCAACGGGCGGGGCGTAGGGTTGGGATAGCGGAGTCCATCCGCAGCCCGATAGTACCCGTTCACCGAAAGCAACCAGTTCGTTCCCAGCCAGCGCTCGGCCCCGGCGGTGAAGATGTCGGCCTGGATGAGCGGGAAGATTTCTCCGGCTACGATCCACAGGTGCGTCAGGTGGAGCTGGGGTCCGAGCGGGCCTGCCTGAGCGCCGACATCCTGGGTGTATTGAAAGCTTCTTCCCCACGCGGCAGAAAACGAAGTTTGTTCGTCGGCCCGGTAGCGAACCATCAGGTTCGGAGCCAGCCGGCTGTCGGACTGTTCCTGGACCTGATCCTCCGCCGGCCCACGAACCGGATCCCCCGTGTCGAGCCGGAGCCCTGCTTCCACGTCGAACCGGCCCGCCTTCGTCCTCCCCTCCGCCCAGACCGAAGTGTGGCGCAGATCGCCAGAAAAACGGTAGACCGAGGCGCCGACCGCGGAATCTTGCGAGAACCCGCGAAAGCGCTCAGCGGTGAACGACGCGGGTCCGTCGTATTCGACCGCGTTGATCTGTCGCTGGATTCCGGCCGCCCAGGTCACGGGACCAGAGACGCCGCCCCGGCTGCCGAGGCGGAACCCGAGCTGCGAGTGTCGAATCCGGTTGCGAAGCGCCGGGAGCGTCGCGGCAACGAGCGGCGCACCTTCCTGCGCCTCGGTGCCGGAACCGACGAGACCGCCGTCCTCGGTGCGCACCCAAACCCGGGTCGATGCTTCCGTCCCGCCCCACGAAACCGACGATTCGAGCGGCCCGAGCGGAACCCGAAGAGAAAGCCGTCCAGAATCGTTACCCCGCCTCGCTTCGTTCCCAAATACGCCCGGCACATCGCCGCGTAGCCGGTCTTCCTCCCGAAGCCCGCTGGCCGTCATTTCCCAACCGTGCCCGAGGGGGAGATCAACGCGTGCCATCACGTCGGAGAAATCATAGGGGACATAGATGCTGTCGCGGTTGCCGAAGCGTTCGAGGGCGCGGGTCGCCCAATCCAAGTGCGTACGGCGGCCGGTTACCATCCAACCACCGCCGGGAACGGGCAGCTCCCCATCCACCGCCAAGCGCACCGTCGCGAATGAAAGTTCGCCCGAGCCGCTCAGCGGGCCATCCCGCCCGCCCGGCCTCGAGCCCACGTCCAGAACGGCTGCGGCGCCATCTCCCCATTGGGCCGGCCGCACGCCAGCGTGGAGTACCGCAGAGCCGACACCAGCCGGGTTGATGGCCGAAAACAACCACCCCGAATGGGTGGGATTGAAGAGCGGCATCCCATCCAAGTACACCCTCGTATGCGCCCACGGAGCGCCGCGCGTCCACAGAAATGATGTATAATCATCCCGGCTGGCTACCCCGGGCGCTCGCTGCAGGGCCCGGAAGACGTCGGTCTCGCCGAGGGTAACGGCTTCCTCGACATCCGCCCTGGTGAGCTGGCGTACATCCCCAACCAAGTGATCGCTCTGGCGCTGGCGAACCGTTGCGCTTCTCGCCTGTTCGCTGCTCGCCGCTGAACCGCTCCGCACGAAGGGCGGGCTCGAAGACCCTCGGATACTCAGCGGTTCGAGGGCGATGGGTTGAACCGCCAACCCCACCGACATTCTGGATGCGGCAGCCGAGCGAAGCATCACCTCGACCGTGGACGGAAAATACCCCAGCCGCTTCACGGCAACCGTGTATACCCCCGGACTCAGATTTTCAAACGCGTATTCGCCGACCGCGCCGGTGACTTTGGACCGTGGCTCCTGGCCAGCGAGAGCACCTGCGACGGCCGCTGCGGCAAAGACTTCCAAACGTTCCAGCGTGATCAACGCACCAGCGAGCGGTGTGCCGTTCTGTGCATCTACGACCTGCCCTGAAATCAACCCGTTGGAACGGACTGGAGCCTGCTGCTGGGCATACGACGGGCCCGCGCCGGCTACGAGCAAAGATGCCAGCATCACCCATGGCAGCACGGACAGGCAATGCCCAATCGCCTTCAACACGGGCTCACCAATGGAACGAGTGGGTGCACGCCTTTCTGACACAAGATAAGGTTGTACGGCGGGAGGGAGCGTGCGGGAGCAAGCTCCAAAACAATGGAAAGATAGCGGCTTGCGCCGAAGGCGAGCAACCCGCCGCGGCACGAAAAGATAGCATCGGTGCCACGAACGTAGCGGGGATGCGGCAGACGACCGGCGCCCGGTCCCCTCGTGGTCAGGCCGGTGCCTTGCGACGACGATAATACTGAAACGGGCGGCGGGAGATCCATCCGGTGAGGCGGCAGGCGTTGCTACGAGGCGCCGAATACGTTTTCTTTGTCTCTTGGGCAGCCGCGGGTGGTGACCAGCGGCAGGGAATGGATATTGCCCCCGCGACAGAGCAACCCGCTGCCATAGCGGCAGGTGTTCGGGGCCTGCTGCGCGAGGTGCCGTCAGGTGCGAGTACGCCGATGGCTGGTCCCAATCCTCAACTTGAACTGCAACGCATGAGCTCCCACGGAGCCGTCGATCTTTGTACGACCAGATCACCACGGGCGCCGGCTCTCGGTGCGGCCCCGGTGCATGGCGGCGCGGGCGCTGCGCTAGGTGCTGGCGCGGTCGCCCTGCTCCCAGGCATAGCTTCCGCCCAAGTTCCGGCTCAAGCAATCGGCGGCACGGGACTCACCACGGTAGTTGTTGTCGGCTTGGCCGCCCTGGCCATTGCCGGTCTGATCATCCTCCGCACCCTGCGGAGCGGGAGGAAGCAGCGCCCGCAAGCAGATCCCTTCATCATCTTCGCACCGGGCCGCGACCGTGGCTCTCCCAGCACCGGAGCGCGGATGCCGGCCCGGCCGTTGCCGACCCAGCCTCTTCGCCCTCCGCCTGCCCCCTCCCCGGCCGCTGCGGTTCCTGCAGCCGGGGCGGCGCGTCCCGCATCGGTTGCGGAGGAGCCCGGCCAAGTGATCGAAGGGCACACGATCCGGTTCCACCGGCTCCCCGAGGGTACCCTCCGGCTTCTTCCGGGGCGGCTCGAGGTGATAGAGGGTGCGGACCAGGGCCACGAAATTCGGTTCGTGCAGGCACACCCCGAGATGGATTCAGTGACCTTCGGCCGCCGGGAAGGGTCGCCCTACGAGCACATCCAACTCTTGGTAGGTACGGTCAGCCGCGAGCATGCCCGCATGCAGTTGCGCGAGGGCCGCTGGTGGATCAGCAACCTTTCAGGCACCAATCCCGTGGCGGTGAACGGACAGGCGGTATCGTCCGGAAATGGCGGGCAGCAGTTGGCGGAGGGTGATCGGGTGGAGATGGGAGAGGTCGTCTTCCGCTTCCGCGAGCGCTAGTGCCGCCGGTGCAGGCCGCGTTTACCCACCCCGGGCGCCGCCCCTCGAACCAGGACGCAGTACTCTCTACGCGGCTGCGAGACGGCCGCGTACTGCTTGCCCTGGCGGACGGCATGGGCGGTCACAAAGCGGGCGAAATCGCCAGTGCGCTGGCGCTCGATGCGCTGGCCGAACAGCTCGCGGCGGGGGCCACCCTGCCCGCCGCGATGGAAGCGGCTAATCATCGGGTGTATTCGGAGGCGAACGCCCGCACGGAACGCTCGGGAATGGGTACGACGTTGGTCGCCGTTCTCCAATCAGGGAACTCGTACCTTGTTGCCAATGTAGGAGATAGCCGGGCGTACCACGTAGAGCGCAGCGGGATTCGCCAGCTCACCTTAGATCATTCGTTCGTCGCTGAAGCAGTGGGCAGCGGGTCCATGACGCCCGAGCAGGCGGCCGCTTCCCCGTGGCGCAACGCGCTCACGCGCGCAGTGGGTACGGACCCCTCCATCGAGGTAGATGTGTACGGGCCCTTCGCAACCGAGGCACCCCACGTGGTACTGCTCTGTAGCGACGGGTTGCACAAGGCACTTCCGGCGGCGTCCATTCACGACTACGTTCTCGCCACGGAAGATGTGGGAAGCGCAGTTCGTTCGCTGGCGGCGCTCGCGTACCGCAGAGGGAGCGACGACAACATTTCCGCCGCAGCGGTCGAGTTCGGTTCACTCGAGCGCCGCACGCCGGAAGTGACGATGCCGGTTTCGATCACCCGGCAAATGGAAGCCGCGGGCGCGGGACCTTCCCCACAGCCCCGAGACTGAGCCGACAGACGACACCGAGGCCGGAACGCCAGATGGCACCTGAACAACCCGAGTTGGACCCGATGTTGAGGGAGGACCAGGACATCCCGGCGGTGATAACGGATCTTGCCGCTGAATACGAGATCCTAGGCGAACTCGGGCGCGGCGGGATGGCGGTGGTCTACCTGGCGCGTGACCGCGAGCTGCATCGCGAGGTAGCTATCAAGGTCATCCGCGCGCAGTACGTGGATGACGAGGAGGCGATGACCCGCTTCGCCCGCGAGGCGCGGACGGTCGCGCAGCTCCACCACCCCCGCATCGTCGAAATCCACTCGATCAAGCGCCTCGCGGACGGGAGCCTCGCTCTCGTGATGCAACACGTCTCCGGCACAACGCTCAAGGAAGCGATCCGCCGGGAGGGCGGCCTCCCGGTTGCCACCGTGGAACGGGTGCTGGAAGATGTTGGAGATGCGCTCGCGGCTGCACATAAGGGTGGCATCGTACATCGTGATGTCAAGCCGGAGAACATCCTGCTGGATGAAGAGACCGGCCGTGCGCTGCTCTTCGATTTCGGCATCGCGCGCTCCGTGGACAGCCGCACGCAGCTAACCCTCACGGGGATGGCGCTCGGCACCCCCGCCTACATGTCGCCCGAGCAGATAGACGGCGAAGGCGTGGATGGCCGCAGCGACATCTACAGCCTGGGCCTGGTCGCTTGGGAAATGCTGACTGGCAAGCGGCCTTGGGAGGGGGAAGGGCTGTACAGCGTCATCTACAAACAGAAAAACGAGCTGCTCCCTCCCGTTGCCCAGATGCGGCGGGATGTACCCGAACCGATGCAGATCGCCGTCGAAGGGGCGCTGCAAAAAGATCCCGCCTTGCGCTGGGCGACGGCAGAAGATTTTCTCGCGCAGTTGCTCGGCGGCATCCCCGGCGCGCCGCGCTGGAGCTCGAACAGTTCGGAGGCGCAACGGCGCGAGGTTGTCGCCGCTGTCCACGCCCGGCGTGTAGAACATGCGTCGGCGGGAGCAGCAGATGCGCCCACACTGCGTTACCGCCGCGACGAAGTACCCCCTTCCGTAGCGATGCCGCCGGCTGGCCGCTGGCGGCGCGGCGCCGTAGCCGCTGCCGTTCTGGTGCTGCTCAGCAGCGCCGCCGTCATCGGCGCAATGGCAATGCGCGATGGTGCCGGTGACGCGCCCGAGGCGCGGCCGGCGGGCCGGGTAGCTGCCGTACCCATTGCCCCGGCGCCGGAGCCATTCGCGCCCGCCGCCATCGAAGATGATGATCTCCCGGACTCCCTCCTGGTGCTTGCAGATTCCGCGCTCCCCGACAGCATCGAGACGGTAGACACCGCCGCTCTGCTCGCCCTGCTTCGCGACAGCATCGCCACCACCCGCAACGCCGACTCGGCACGCGCCGCCGCTGCATCTCTGGCGGCGGCCGCGGCGAATGCTGAGCCCGCCCTCCCGCAGCAGCCCGCCCCGGCTCCCCCGCCCCGCTCGCAGGTCTCCCCGGTCCGGGCAGCGGCAGGCAGCATGGTGGCTGGGGGGATGCACAGTTGCGTCTTGGCCGGCGAGGGGCAAGCGCTCTGCTGGGGAAGCAATGATCGCGGCCAGTTGGGGAGCGGCGGAACAGGGCGGCGCGGCAACCCCGCTCCGATAGCGGGCGGTCTGCAGTTCGCGAACTTGGATGCCGGCCTCTCCCACACCTGCGGAGTGACCAGAGACGGGGCGGCGTACTGCTGGGGCGCGAACGACCAGGGGCAGCTAGGCGACGCGAGTAGCCAGGCTCATGCCACGCCTGCCAGGGTTTCCGGCGGCGGCAGCTTTCAACAAATCTGGGCAGGTACCTCCCACACATGCGCCCTCGCTGCAGGCGGCAGCCCGTTTTGCTGGGGGGCCAACGACAATGGCCAGCTCGGGGACGGCAGCCGGCTCCGCAAGGCCGAACCGTCCCAGGCCCGCACCAGCCGGAGCTTCGCTACGCTAGCGCTAGGCTGGAAGCATACCTGCGGCCTCACCGGCGGCGGCGAGGTGCTCTGTTGGGGCAAGAACGCATCCGGGCAGCTCGGAGACGGAACCACCGCCGACCGTTCCACGCCTGTCGAGCCGGCAGGCGGCGCGAGGTTTACGCGGCTGGCTACCGGAGCGGCTCACACCTGCGGGATTTCCGGAGGCAACGTTCTGTGCTGGGGCGCCAACACGAACGGGCAGCTCGGCGACGGGACCCGCCAAGACCGCACGGTGCCCACGGCCGTACCCGGAGGTAACTTCACTCGCGTTTCCGCGGGCAGCGCCCACACCTGTGGCCTTGCAGCGGGTGGGGAGCTACTTTGTTGGGGCCGAAATAATTACGGGCAGCTTGGCGACGGCACCAATGCGGACCGGGTTCAGCCCACCCCGGTCTCTGGCGGGCACCGGTTCGCCAGCGTTTCCGCAAACGGCGCTCACACCTGCGGCACTACCACGGCCGGTACCCGTCTGTGTTGGGGCTACAACGTGGAAGGCCAGCTCGGCGACGGAACGACTACGCACCGGAACGAACCAACCGCAGTCCAGCGCTGATGCACTACCAAAACCAACTCGCCCCGCGGCGGAGCGGCTCGCGCTCCCCCGTCCTTCTGCGATTCTCTCTGGGGATCATACAGGCGGGCTGCGACGGCGGCGCCGCTAGCGCGGGCCCCGCTGGCGTTGCAAGCATCGATGTCCAGCCACGCAACGGCAGCGTTGCCCTCGGCGCAGCCTTGCAACTCTCCGCCACGCCGCTGGATGCAGCGGGCAACGCGCTGCCAGGCCGCGCCATTTTCTGGGCAAGCAGCGATACCAGTGTGGCGACGGTCTCCGCCGCCGGGTTGGTCGTCCCCCGGCGGGTTGGCAGTGCCCAGATCGCGGCGAGTGCGGGCGGCGCCTCTGGCCTTGCGACCATCGCGGTAGCGCCGGCAGCGGCCGCGGCGATCGAAGTTTCGCCGGCTACACGTTCCTTGTCTTCACTCTCCGACACGGTCCGCTTCTCCGCCACCATTCGTGACGGTGCCGGTGCCCCGCTCCCGGCGGGGCGGGCGATCACCTGGACGTCTTCATCGCCCGGGGTGGCTGTCATCTCGTCGGGCGGCGTGGCGACCGCAGTTGGAGCGGGCACCACGACCATCACTGCCTCCGCCGATGGAGCCTCCGGCACCGCTGTCCTCACCGTAGAGCAAGACGTTGCGGCGATTTCCGTAAACCCTGGCAGCGTCGCCCTGGCTCAGGGGGATACAGTTCGTCTCGCTGCGCTCGCTACGGATGCCGGCGGTTCGGTCGTTGCGGGTGCGCCCGTCAGTTGGAGCAGCTCGAATCCGGCGATCGCCACAGTGGATGGAGCGGGCCTCGTCCGCGGCGTTGCCACTGGCGAAGTCACTGTCACGGCAGCATCCGGCGGCGTAGCAGCAACCTCGGCCGTGGCCGTCGCACTGACTCCCGTCGGCAGCGTAGCCGTTGCACCCTCCGCGGCCACCGTCGCCGTCGCCGCCACGGTGGCACTCTCGGCTACCGTGCGTGATGAGCGCGGCAACCCCTTATTGGGTCGTTCTGTAAGCTGGTCCAGCGCGAACCCCGCGGTTGCCACTGTTTCGGCATCCGGCGTAGTCACAGGCAGAGCGGCCGGGAGCGTGGTGGTGACCGCCGCATCCGGGGGGAGGAGCGGCACCGCGGAAATTACTGTCCCGCAGCCGCCCCCGGCCGCTGTTGCAAGCGTGGTCATCACCCCCTCAAGCGGATCGCTGACCGCAGGCGCAACGCTGCAGTTTACCGCCATCGCCAGAGATGCGGGCGGGAATGTCTTGAACGGCAGGAGCGTTGCATGGAGCAGCAGCGATCCCGCGGTGGCCACAGTGAGCCAGTCGGGAGCCGTGACAGGGCGCGCACCGGGCACGGCCGTCGTCAGCGCAACTGTGGAAGGGCGTACAGGAACAGCGACGGTGCAGGTGGTGCCGGTTCCCGTCGCATCCGTCTCCGTCAGCCCGGCGGCGGCGGGAGTTTCGGTCGGCGCCTCGGTTCAGCTCAGTGCGACACCCAGGGATAGCGCTGGCTCTGCATTGGCCGGGCGGCGCGTCACGTGGAGCAGTGGCAACAGCACCATAGCGACGGTGGACACCGCCGGCCTGGTGCGGGGCGTGGCAGCGGGATCGGCTAGCATCACCGCCGCAGTGGAAGGGAGATCGGCGTCCGCGACGATCACCGTGTCGGTCCCTGCGCCGGCGGCGGTCGCAACGGTTCAAGTTACCCCAGACTCGATCACTCTTGCTTCGGGGTCGTCGGGCCAGTTGTCGGTAACTCTGCGAGACGCGGCAGGGACTGTTCTCTCCGGGCGGAGCGTCGCCTGGGCATCGAGCGACAGCACGGTCGCCTCGGTCTCCGCAAGCGGTGTCGTGACTGCTGCCGCAGCCGGTACCGCGACGATCACCGCTACCGCCGAAGCGCGCACCGGCACCGCCCGCGTTCGCGTAGTTGCGGGCGCGCCGTCCCGCATCAGCTTGCAACCACAGGCGGATACAGTCACCGCCGGCACCTCGCGCCGCTTCATCGCGATCACCACTGATGCGGCGGGCAATGTGATCGGGTCACCCGTGCTCAGTTGGCAAAGCAGTAACACCGCCATCGCCACAGTCGATGACAGCGGGCTCGCGCGTGGCCTCGCGCCGGGCGTGGCGCAGATCACTGCGGCGGCGGGAGCGGTTTCGGGATCGGCCACCCTGTTCGTTACACCTACGCCCGTCGCGAGCGTCCGCGTTCAGCCCGCGACCGACACTTTGGTCGCAGGCGAATCCGTGGTCCTATCGGCCACTGCTTTGAACGCAGCCGGGTCTCCCCTCCCGGGGCGCACGATCCTCTGGTTTACCAACAACGCCGCCGTTGCTACCGTAGACGCGCAGGGGAGAGTGCGCGCTGTCGCGCCAGGTGCCGCAACCATCACCGCAACCTCGGAAGGCCAGAGCGGCACGGCAACGATCATCGTACAGGCTCCGCCGCCCTCGCCGGTCGCGAGCGTCCAGGTTACGCCCGCTTCGGCGGAGCTGCAGACGGGCGCTACGCAGCAGTTGAGAGCCACTGCCCGCGACGCCGCGGGCAACGCGCTGAGCGGGCGCACCATCACGTGGAGCAGCAGCAACCCCGCCGTAGCGGCGGTATCCACCACCGGCCT
>JBBSMO010000006.1:0-17264 GCA_038233155.1 Longimicrobiales bacterium | reverse complement strand
CGCTGCACCACGCAACACAGCCGCACCCTGTACATACGCACACAGAACAGGGACGCCGGCGGCGACAGCGCGGGGGCCACACCCGATCCCGTTCCGAACTCGGAAGTTAAGCCCCGCCGCGCGGATGGTACTGCCGGGGCCACCCGATGGGAGAGTACGGCACCGCCGGCACCCCCTTTCTTCCGGAACCGCCCGGCCCCGATGCAACCCCCCCCAAGGGACGCAGCAGGGCCGGGCGGTTCTGCGTTCCTTTCCTTTTGCCCTTGCCACTCTGCCTGCCGCCGCCGTAGCTTCGGAAATGACTTCCAAAGCCCGTTTCGAGCTTGGTCCCGCGGGTATGCCGGAAACCCGCGCGGGATATGTTGCCGTCATGGGGCTTCCCAACGCGGGCAAGTCGTCGTTGCTCAACGCGCTGATCGAGCAGAAGCTCAGCATCGTGACGCCCCGTCCCCAAACCACCCGCGAAAAGGTGGTAGGAATCGCCACGCGCGACGGCGTGCAAATGATCTTCGTAGACACACCCGGGCTGCTGAACCCGGCCTCGCTGCTGCACGGCACCATGATGAACTCCGCCAAGCAAGCAATCGCAGATGCAGACGTGGCGGTGCTGGTGATGGACGGAACCCGGCCCCCGCCTGCGGATGACGCGCTCCTCGACGCGCCGTTGCGCCAAAAGGCAGCTCCGCTTATTCCGGTTATCAACAAGGCGGACATCGCTTCTCCGGTTCAGGTCGAAGCGTTGCAGGCATGGCTCGCAACGCGAACCGCCGCACCCCCCGTCGTCGCCTCGGCATTGACCGGCGACGGAGTTGGAGACCTTCGCGAGCAAATCGCACAACATCTTCCTTGCTCGCCCTTTCTTTATCCTGCGGATGAGGTGTCGTCGCAGCCAGTGCGTTTTTTCGTGGCAGAGCTCATCCGGGAAACCGTATTCGAATTGTTCAGGCAGGAAATCCCCCACAGCGTCGCCGTCGGCATTGAGGAATTCGTGGAAGACGCCGATCCTATACGGATAAGGGCAACTATCTACGTGGAACGAGCTTCGCAGAAGGGAATCCTCATTGGCCGCGGGGGCTCGTCGATGCGGGATCTGGGCACCCAAGCGCGGATCAAGATTCAGGACCTGCTGGGTGCCCATGTACACCTCGATCTTTGGGTCAAGGTACTCCATAAGTGGCGAAAGAACCCCGCGTCTTTGCGCCGCCTCGGCTTTCGCAACGTTGACCAATGAATGACACTACTGTCTCCGAGGAACTCCTCGCCCTGCTGGTATGCCCCAAGTGCAAGGGAGAGCTTACACGGGAGCTGGACCCGCTGGCGCTGGTATGCCCTTCGGACCGCCTGCGATACCCGATTCGGGAAGGCATCCCCATCATGCTGGTAGACGAGGCCGAGCCGCTCTCGTAGCGTGGTTTGCCGACTTGCCGTGCGTTGATGTAGCTGGCGCGTGAACACTCCCGATACCGCCGTGACGCAGTCTCTCCCGATCCCGGACGGGCCGCCATTGTACGGTGCGTTGCTCCTGCACTTTTCTCCGGAGGGGCGTCCCCCGCCCGCGCGGATTGCGGAGTTCGCCGAACAGGCGGAGTTGCGGCTGGTGACCGAAACGGATGCGGCCCGGCTCCTCACCCGCCTGAACCAGTCCGCACCGGTCGCTGTCGTGATCAACGCGGCCGGGGCCGAGGGAGCGGCAATCGAGATGTGCGGCCGCATCAAGGGCGACAGCTTCATGGCCATTGTGCCAGTGATTGTATACTCGCACCATGCATCTCTGCACCTTGCTGCGGATGTTCTGGACGCGGGAGCGGACGAAGTGCTGACCGGCGCGGTGTCCGAGCGGGAATCTGCTTTAAGATTGCGGATCGCTCTGCGGCGCGCCGACCGCGATGTCGGCGTTCACCCCAGCACGCGCCTCCCCGGCGCGACCGGCATCGAGCGCGACATCGCCGAACGGCTGGCGGCTGAAGAAACCTTCGCCGTGTGCTACGCCGACATCGACCACTTCAAGGAGTTCAACGACCGGTACGGCTACAATCATGGCGACCGCGTCATCTTGATCTTGTCGCGTATTCTCCGCGATGTGGTTCGGGGACATAGCCGCTCGGGCTTCGTGGGGCACATTGGAGGGGACGACTTCATCTTCAATGTCCCCATCGCAGATTGGCGTCGCTGCTGCGAGGACGTTGTGACCATCTTCGATGAGCTGCTGCCGCTGCAGTATACACCTGCCGACCGTGACAGAGGATTTTTTGTGGGCAAGGACAGACGCGGGGTTATCTACGATGTCCCTCTGATGACGCTCTCGATAGGTGTGGTGTCGAACCGCGCGCGCCACTTTGAACACCCCGCGGAGATCAGCGAACTGGCGACCGAAATGAAATCTTTTTCGAAAACCCTCCCCGGGTCCACCTATGCAATCGACCGCAGGCAGAGAGACAATCCCAATGTTCGCAACTGAAGCCGCTGTCCCAGCCCTGAAGGTAAGCTGCCCGAGCTGCCAAACCCTATTTCGCGTCGATAGCCGCAAGCTGCCCGAGGGCGGCGCGCGCGCGCGCTGCTCGGTGTGCAGCGATGTCTTCCTGGTGCGCGCGCCGCAGCAACCGCCCCCCGCGGCAACGCGGAGAGCGGAGCCTGCACCCCCGTCGGGTTCCGGCCCTCCGCAGCCGTCGCCGCCGCGGGCACCGGCCTTCGGTTCGACAGATGCGCAGGCGCGCGCGCGGCGCCTGGCGCGGGCGCTCATCTCCGACATCGTCATCTACCACCCGGCCCGGCGTGACAAGAGCCTTGAGGATGGAACGTTGAAGCAGGAGTTCCGAGAGGAGATCCGCAAGAGCTGGGAAGAGTACGTGGGGCAGGTGGGAGTAGAGGCGGCGCAGAGCACCTCTCACTTTCGTGACGCGCTCAACGATATTCTCGCCAAGGACCAACCGCTTTTCTGAGGCGAAGTGCCGGCCGTTGCTGTCCCGCGGCCATTTTCCTATATTGGTCGCTGTGAACGGGCCGTCCGGAACGGGCGGCCTTTGCTGTTTCCGGCGAACAAGATGAGGTAATGAGCACGCAGCCTTCAGATGACCTCCCGGTGTACCGCGAAAGGCTCGACGAGCTAGGGAGGTTTCTTTGACGTTTCCGCCAAGGAAGAGCAGGTGCGACAGAACGAATCGCGCATGGCGGACCCCGCCTTTTGGGATGATGCCGGGGCGGCGCGCGAACTGATCGGGGCCACCACCGCGCTCAAGCGGTGGGTAGACCCTTGGAATGAGATGGTGCAGCGCGCTGATAACCTGCTCGAGCTCGGCGAATTGCTGGATGCCGACGACGACCCCGGGATGCGGCAAGAATGGGAACGCGAGGTCGCGCGGCTCGCGAGACAGCTCGAAGCTCTCGAGCTCAAGAACATGCTGCGCGGCCCCGACGACTTTCGATCGGCAATTCTCACCATTCACCCCGGTGCGGGGGGTACGGAAAGCCAGGACTGGGCGGAAATGCTGCTCCGGATGTACGTTCGCTGGGCCGAGCAGCACGGCTACAACGTTGAGCTGCTCGACCGACTCGAGGGTGATGAGGC
This sequence comes from Longimicrobiales bacterium, assembly GCA_038233155.1. GTDB lineage: Bacteria > Gemmatimonadota > Gemmatimonadetes > Longimicrobiales > Longimicrobiaceae > JBBSMO01. The sequence goes on along the minus strand of JBBSMO010000006.1, from coordinate 13,699 downwards.
CGGCATCAAATCCGTCACTCTCGAGGTAGACGGGGAATTCGCCTACGGGTATCTCAAGGCCGAGCGCGGCGTTCACCGCCTGGTGCGGATCTCGCCCTTCGATTCGCAGGGGCGGCGCCATACCTCGTTCGCCTCCGTCTTCATCTACCCTTCGGTAGATGATACCATCGAAATCGAGGTGCGGGACGATGACATCGAGATGGATGTGTACCGCGCCTCAGGTGCCGGCGGCCAGCACGTCAACAAGACCAGTTCGGCCGTTCGGCTGCGCCATCTGCCTTCCGGAATCGTAGTCGCCTGCCAGCAGGAGCGGTCGCAGCACAAGAACCGCGCGACCGCGATGAAGATGCTCAAGGCGGCGCTGTACCAACGCGCGCTCGAGGAGCAGGAAGCGGAAAAGGCCAAGCTCGAATCCACCAAAACGGACATCGGCTGGGGCAGCCAAATTCGCTCGTATGTATTTCAGCCGTACACCATGGTCAACGATCACCGGAGCGACCTGAAGGTGGGAGATGTAGCCGGGGTGATGGACGGCGATCTGGACCCGTTCATCCAGGCCTATCTCCGCGAGCACGGGGCCCAGCAGTGACGGCCGCTGCAGACCAGCCCGCCGTGCCCCGGGACCGGATCTTCGGGGACCGCGTCGCGAAGCTTGAAGCGCTGCGCGATCTCGGGGTACCCGCATACGCCTACGCATATCCGGATACTACCGCCACTGGTGATGCCCTCCGGCAGTTCACCGGGGGGGAAGAGGACGCGAGCCCGCCTGTACGGGTGGCCGGAAGACTGGTTGCGCTACGCGACATGGGTAAGAGCGTCTTTGCTCATCTCGCGGACCGCACCGGCCGGATACAGCTCTATTTCCGCCGCAACTCGCTTGGGGAGCGGGACTGGGAAACGCTGAAGCTGCTCGACTTGGGAGACTGGGTGGGTGTGCAAGGCCCGCTGTTCCGCACCCGCACGGGAGAAGTTACCGTTCGCGCCGAGTCCTTCGAGCTGCTGGCGAAGAATCTCCGCCCGCTCCCCTTCGGCAAGGAAGAAACGGACCTGGAAACGGGGGAAAAGCGGGTACACTCGGGCTGGGCGGACCGCGAAGCGCGTTACCGGCAGCGGTATGCCGACCTTGCTGTAAACCCCGAGGTGCGCGAGGTCTTCGTGCTGCGGGCGCGGGTGATCTCCGCGATACGGCGATTCCTAGACGAGCGCGGCTTTCTCGAAGTTGAAACGCCGGTGTTGCAGCCGATGTACGGCGGCGCGTCTGCCCGCCCGTTCGTTACGCACCACAACGCGCTGGACATGCCGCTGTACCTGCGCATAGCCGACGAGCTGTACCTGAAGCGGTTGATCGTGGGCGGTCTCGAGCGCGTGTACGAGATCTCGAAAGATTTCCGCAACGAGGGGATGGACCGGTTCCACAACCCCGAGTTTACGATGGCGGAGTTCTACGCTGCGTACCTGGATTACGAAGACGTGATGCGGCTGACGGAGGAGCTGATCGCCTTCGTCGCGGCAGAGGCGACCGGCAGCAGCCGCGTGAGCTTTGACGGGCAGTGGGTTGACTTCAGCCCGCCGTTCCCCCGCCTCGCTCTGTTGGATGCGCTTCGCGATATCGGGGGGATCGACGCCGCCGCTGCGAGCGACGAGGAACTTCGGAACAAGGTCCGCGCACTGGGTGTCGAAGAAGCCGGCTCGCTTGGCCGGGGAAAGCTGATCGATGAACTCTTCGGGGAACTGGTTGAACCCACGCTGGTTCAGCCGACCTTTGTCCTCGATTATCCCCGGGAAATGTCGCCGCTGGCAAAGCCGAAGCGGGGCGCGCCCGAGCTGACGGAGCGCTTCGAGTTGATTGTCGCCGGCAAGGAGCTGGTAAATGCGTACAGCGAGTTGAACGATCCCTTCGACCAGGCGGAGCGGCTGCAAGCGCAGTCGCTGCTGCGCGCCGGGGGAGACGCGGAAGCCCAGGAGATGGACACGGACTATATTCGGGCGCTCGAGTACGGCATGCCGCCAACCGGCGGCTTCGGAATGGGAGTAGATCGCCTGGTGATGCTGCTCGCCGGGCAGACTTCCATTCGCGATGTAATATTGTTTCCGACGCTGCGCCCCGAATCTCCGCCGGGGTGAACCCAAGCCGCCACCGCCGTGAAGCTTGAGTGGTACATTGCCCGCCGCTACCTCTCGTCGCGGCGTGGCACGCGCTTTCTGTCGCTGATCACCCTGATCGCCATCGGCGGCGTTGCGGTAGGTGTGATGGCGCTGATCGTCGTCACCTCTGTGATGACGGGGCTGCAGCGCGACCTGCGCGACCTGATTTTAGGCACCAATCCGCACATCTGGCTCACCACCTACGGCGAGTCGATGCAGATGGACAACTGGCGCGAGCTGCTCCCGCGCGTACAGAACATTGACGGCGTGACCGGGGTGGCGCCCTGGGTGCAAGCCGAAGTCGGCCTCGCCAACGCCGCCGGTCATGCCGAGGGCGCTCTGCTGCGCGGCATCGACCCCGATGGCGCGGGGGACCCCATCACCGACATAGCCCGCGACGTGCGCGCGGGCAAGTTCCAGCTCGGCGCGACCAGCTCCGGCTACCCGCCACTGCTCGTCGGCAGCGGGCTCGCGAATAGCTTCACCTTGTTCGCCGGAGACACCGTCACGGTGATCTCGATCGGCAGCGCACAGATTTCTTCCTTTGGAACGCTGCAACCCAAGCTGCGCAAGTTCGAGGTGGTGGGACGGTTCGAAACCGGCATGTACGAGTACGATACCAAGTTCGTCTACACCACACTCGCCGCCGCGCAGGACATCGCTGGCCTCGGGAATGGCGCGAGCGGGCTCGAAATCCGCGTTGACGATCCCATGAGTGCCACCGCGGTCGGGCGCCGCATCGAAGACGCCCTCGGCGGCTTTCCATACCGGGCGAACGATTGGCAGCAGATGAACTCTTCGCTCTTCTCGGCGCTCAAGCTCGAGAAGTTCGCGATGATGGTCATCCTCCTCCTGATCGTGGTGGTGGCCGCCTTCAACATCATCTCGACGTTGGTGATGGTAGTCACCGACAAAACGCGGGAGATCGGCATCCTCAAATCGATGGGTCTGACCGGGCGGCAGGTGCGCCGGGTGTTCATGATTCAGGGATTGGTGATCGGCGCTGTCGGCGCGGCGCTCGGCAGTGCCGGGGGCGTGCTATTGGTCTGGCTGCTGGACCGCTATGAATTCATCAAGATCCCCGGCGATGTGTACTTCATCGACCATCTTCCGGTGGCGCTCGACTTTGCAGATGTAGCGGTGATCTTGGCGAGCAGCATCCTGATTGCTCTGCTCGCTACGATTTACCCGGCGCGGCAGGCGGCGGCGCTGCTGCCCGTAGAGGCGATCCGCCATGATTGAACCGGCCGGGGCGGTGACTTCGTTGAACAGCGATGTCTCCGTAGCGCCGGTTCTTGACGCGGCTGGCATCAGCAAGAGTTATCGTGGCGGGGATGGTTCGCACCTGCAGATCCTCTCCGGCGTCAGTCTCGCGATCAGCGGGGGCGAAAGCGTCGCGATCATCGGGCAGAGCGGGGCGGGCAAGTCTACACTGCTGCACATTGTGGGCGGCCTGGACCGGCCTACGAGCGGAGAAGTGTTGCTGGGTGGCCAGGCGCTCTCCGAAAGGTCGGATGCTGAGCTGGCCCGTATCCGCAACGAGAGGGTAGGGTTCGTTTTCCAGTTTCACCACCTCCTCCGCGAGTTCACCGCACTCGAGAACGTCATGATGCCGCAGCTCATCGCGGGGGCTACTCCCGCTGCCGCGGCGGAACGGGCGCGGCTGCTGTTAGACGAGGTAGGGCTCGCGTCCCGCCTCACCCATCGTCCGAACCAGCTCTCGGGCGGCGAGCAACAGAGGGTCGCCGTGGCGCGCGCGCTCGCCAACCGGCCAGTGCTGTTGTTGGCGGATGAACCGACGGGAAACCTGGACCCTTCTACCAGCGACCGGCTGCACGACATCCTCTTCGCCGTAAGCCGCGAGCACGCCTCGGCGATGGTCCTGGTAACTCACAATCTGGAACTCGCGGCCCGCGCCGACCGTACCTTGCGCGTGAAGGACGGCCATCTCGTGCCGCTCAACGGCGCTGCCGGCGAGGGTGGCGACCCGGCGCAACCGCCAACATCTTTGTAATTACTTGCAGGCTTGGGCGATACATGTATGCAGTGTGACGATTGCGGGAGCAGCGACGCCGTCATTCACGTGACGCAGGTCGAAAGCAACGAGATGAACACCTTCCACCTCTGCGAGGCGTGTGCGACCGCCAAAGGATTGGAGACTGGCACCGTGCCGGCCAGTCCGCTGACCGACTTTCTTGCCCAGATGGGTACGGGAATGGAGACGGGGCCAGCAGCGGTCACCGACGAACGCTGCGGCACCTGCGGGTTGACCCTTTCTGATTTCAGAAAAGCGGGCCGGCTGGGGTGCGCGGACTGCTATACCCATTTCGCCCGCCACCTGCGCGGGTTGCTGCGCCGGCTGCACGGCGGCTCCCAACACGTTGGCAAGGTGTATCTGGCCGAAGAGAACGGACATGCCGAGCGCGCGGCGCGCATGGTGAATCTCCGCCGCAGCTTGCAGCAGGCGGTCGAATCGGAAGACTTTGAACGGGCGGCTACCTTGCGTGACCAGATCCGGCAGATGGATGAGGCATAAGAAAATTAGAGGCTGGCGGCCAAGCTACGGGGGATTGCAGTGAGCGTAGAGCTGTTGCAACTGGGGAAGGATTGGATGGACGGGAGCGGGCCGCACGCCGATATCGTGCTGTCGACTCGCGTCCGCCTGGCGCGCAATCTGAATGCGTTCACTTTTGGAACGCGCGCTTCGGATGCAGAGCGGGAGTCCGTATGGGGTCTCGCCTCCGAAGCCGCCGCGAACGTTCCGCTGCTCAAGGGCGGTGCCGCGTATCTGGTGAGCGAACTGGCGCCTGTCGAGCGGCGGGTCCTGCTAGAGCGCCACCTGGTGAGCAGAGAGCTGATTGGCGGGGAAGATTCCCGCCCGGCCAAGCACGCCGCTCTGTTGCTCGCCCCGAAAGATTCTCTCGGGGTGATGGTCAACGAAGAAGATCACCTGCGCCTGCAGGCGCTGCTCAGCGGCTTTCGCCTGCGGGATGCTTGGCGCCTCGCGGATGAACTGGACGAGCAGCTCGGCAGGCGGCTCACGTACGCGTACAACCCGGAGTTCGGCTTTCTCACCTCCTGCCCGACCAACGTCGGCAGCGGGTTGCGCGCATCTGTGCTGATGCACCTGCCGGGCCTGGTGCTCACCAAGGAGATCGCCAAGGTGTTGCAGGGGATGGGGCAGGTGGGGCTCACCTTTCGCGGCCTGTACGGCGAAGGATCGGAGGTTGTCGGCAACTTCTTCCAGATCTCGAATCAGACGACACTCGGGAAAAACGAGGAGGAGTTGGTCGACCAGCTCCAGAAGATCGTGCAGCAGGTAATCCAGTACGAGGTGCAGGCGCGGAGCATCCTCCTGCGGGATGCACCCACCGTGATGGAGGACAAGGTGTGGCGCGCATACGGCCTGTTGCGCCACGCGCGGGCCATTTCGTTCGAGGAGGTGATGAACCTGTTAAGTGGTGTCAGGCTTGGCATCAGCCTGAAACTTCTCCCCGAGGTCAGTGTATACCTGCTCAACCAAATCATGATCGTCACACAAGCCGCTCACCTCGAGCAAATGGCAGGCGAGCCGCTGGGCGCGACGGCACGGGATGTCCGGCGCGCTGCGTATGTTCGGGCGATACTCTCGGAAGCGGGTTCTCTTCCTGAATAGATGATCGGCGCCCCGGCACTTCCCGCCCCGCGCGGGCAGGTACGAGCTCCGGCGCCCTTCGCACAGTTGCCCATCACCCTCGGTTCCTCTCCGGTGCCAGGCACCGCCGGAGCCGATCGGTTCTTTGGACGGATTACATTGCGATGAATTACAACTTTACAGACCGGGTGCGGAAGGTCCTCTCGATGGCGCGCGAGGAGGCAATCCGCCTGCAACATGACTACGTGGGCACGGAGCACATCCTGCTCGGTCTCATCCGCGAGGGTGAGGGTGTGGCGGCGGCCGTGCTGAACAACCTCTCGGTAGACCTGGACCAGATCCAGGAGCGCGTAGAGGAGACCGTCCGCCGCGGCAAGGCGACCATCGCTCTCGGCGAGCTGCCGTATACTTCCCGGGCGAAAAAAGTGCTCGAGTTCGCGATGGCGGAAGCGCGCGAGCTGAATCACTCGTACGTAGGGACCGAACACCTGCTGCTCGGCCTGCTGCGCGAGGAGAAAGGAATTGCCGCCGAGGTGCTCAACGCGCTGGGCGTTACGCTCGAGGAAGCGCGCAACCAGACGCAGAAGCTGCTAGGTGCGGATCCGAATGCAACGGCCGCACCCGCTGCGGGGGCTGTCGCCAGCGGCTCGTCCAAGGGCGACAAGAAGTCCAAGACTCCCGCACTCGACCATTTCTGCAGAGATCTCACGGAACTCGCGAGAAACGGTGACCTGGACCCCACCATCGGGCGCGCCGAAGAGATCGAGCGGGTGATGGAGATTTTGTCGCGCCGCAAGAAGAACAACCCGGTGCTGATCGGCGAACCCGGCGTTGGCAAAACGGCTATCGTGGAAGGCCTCGCGCAACTGATCGCGAGCGGGCAGTGCCCCGAGAGCCTGCGGGACAACCGGGTATTGGCGCTGGACATGGCCGCCGTCATTGCGGGTACCAAGTACCGCGGCCAGTTTGAAGAGCGCCTGAAGGCGGTGATGAACGAGATCGCGCAGAACAAGCAGGTGATTCTCTTCATAGACGAACTGCACACGCTGGTCGGGGCAGGTGCCGCGGAGGGCGCGATCGATGCCTCGAACATGCTCAAGCCGGCATTGGCCCGTGGCGAACTGCAGTGCGTCGGTGCCTCTACGCTGAACGAGTACCGCAAGTACATCGAGAAGGACGGCGCGCTCGAGCGCCGCTTCCAGACGGTTGCGGTAGACCCGCCGACGGTGGAAGAAACGGTCGAGATCATCGAGGGGCTCAAAACGCACTATGAAGATCACCACCGCATCGAGATCACGGGCGAGGTGATCCAAGCGGCTGTGAAGCTGTCGGAGCGCTACATCACCGACCGCTTTCTGCCGGACAAAGCCATCGACGTGATCGATGAGGCGGGGGCTCGTGCGCGGCTCGCGACGCAGGTTCCGCCGCCGGAGGTCGCCGCGCTGAAGACGCAGGCGGAGGAGCTGAGCCAGCGCAAGGACGGCGCGATCCGTGACCAGGACTTCGAGCGGGCAGCCGAGCTGCGCGACGAAGAACGGGATCTGCAGCGCCAGATCACCGAGCGGGAGGCCGAGTGGGAGGAGGAGCGGCGTACGCACCGCCCTACGCTTACCGAGGACGAGATTGCGTTCATCGTTTCGCGGTGGACTGGTATTCCCGTCATGCGCCTGCGCGAGGCAGAGACGGCGCGCCTCATCAACATGGAAGCGGAGCTGCACGAGCGGGTGGTGGGTCAGGACAAGGCGATCGACGCGATTTCGCGCGCCATCCGCCGTTCGCGCGCCGGGCTCAAGGACCCGCGCCGGCCCATCGGCAGCTTCGTGTTCGCCGGCCCCACCGGCGTCGGGAAAACGGAGTTGGCGCGTGCTCTTGCCGAATTCCTGTTCGCGGACCGAGACGCCCTTATCCGCGTGGACATGTCCGAGTACATGGAGAAGTTCTCCGTGTCCCGGCTCATTGGCGCCCCTCCCGGGTACGTCGGGTACGAAGATTCGGGAACACTGACCAAGTCCGTCCGCCGCAAACCGTACTCGGTGGTGCTGCTGGACGAGATAGAAAAGGCACACCCGGATGTGTTCAACATATTGCTCCAGGTGCTCGATGAGGGCCACCTCACCGACAACTACGGCCGGGTCATCGACTTCAAGAACACCGTGGTGATCATGACCTCGAATCTTGGCGCCCGCGACATCGGCAAAGGTCCCGGTCTCGGCTTCCACTCGCAGTCTGACGAGTCGCAGTACGAGGTAATGGAGAAGAAGGTGCTCGAGGAGATCAACCGCGCCTTCAACCCCGAGTTCATCAACCGGCTGGATGATACCATCATCTTCCACCCGCTCACGCGCGATCAGATCGGTAAAATCGTCCGTAACCTGCTGGTCGAGGTGCAGGGCCGCCTCGCCGAGGAGGACCTGTCTCTGAACCTGACGGATGAGGCGGCCGAGTTCCTGATCGAGCACGGGTACGACCAGAAGTTCGGCGCGCGGCCCATCCGCCGGGCGATTCAAAAGTACATTGAGGACCCGCTGTCGGAGAAGATTCTGACGGCCGAGTTCGCGCCTGGAGACGAGGTTACCGTCAGTGTTTCCGAAGACAAGGAGTCGCTGTCGTTTCAGGTGCTTTCCTCCTCGAAGACCTGAAGATGCCGGAAGTGCTGCAATCTCGTTCCCGCACGGCAGCCAAGCTGCTGGCCTTGCTCGCCGCTCTGGGGGTGACGGCGCCGTTGGCCGCACAGGACCCGGTGCCGCCGCAAGCCGCGCCCGCCGCGGAGGCGGGTGTGTCGGTGGACAGCGTCGAGATCCGCGGCAATGAGCGGCTGAACGCCGGCGCCGTGCGCACGTTGGCAGGGGTCGATGTAAGCCGCCGGGTGACCGCAGCGGACATTCAGCGCGCGATCCGGCGGCTCATGACTTCGGGTAACTTCAACGATGTTCAGGTCTACGCACGCGGGGATCTGGATGCGGCCGCCACCTTGGTAATTGAAGTTGCCGAGCGCCCCCTGGTGGGCGAGATCGATTTCCAGGGGCTCGAGCGCATCAGCGCGCGCACGGTGCGGGACACTGCCGGGCTGCGAACCAATGCGCCGCTGGACCCGAACGCAGTGGTGCGCACCGAACGCGTGATTCGCGAGATGCTGGCGGAAGCCGGGGTACAGGTCGAGTCGATCGATACCACGCTGACCGCCATCACCCGCCCGGAGAACAGCTACCGTCTCACCTTCCGGGTCCGTGAGGGCCAGCGGCTGAGCATTGCGGATGTAGAGTTCCTTGGCAACGACGCCTTCTCCGACGGGCGGCTCATCGACGAGATCGGCAGCAAGCCAGAGGGATTTCTCTGGTTTCGTACCGGCCGCTACAACCCAGAAACGCTGCGTACCGATCTGCGCGCGCGACTCCCGGAGTTCTACGGCTCGAGGGGCTACATCGACTTCGAGGTCATCTCCGACACCTTGGTCGTCGACCCCCAGAGCGGGAAAGCGCGCATTGTAGTCACGCTAGAGGAAGGCCCGCAGTACCGTCTCGGCGAATTCAACATCGAAGGAGCAAGCCGCTTCCCTACGGAGCAGCTCAGCCAGTACTTTACTTCGCAGTCGCGGAGCGTGTTAGGGCTCCCGTTCGGGCGAAGCAGCACCCGCGAGAGCGGCGAAGTGTTCGATCAAGGCGCCCTGTCGTCCGCTACGCAACGGGTACAGCAGTTGTACCGCAATCAAGGCTACTTGGGCGCCGAGGTCCAGCCGGTGGTCGAGCGCGCCCCGGCCGCTGAGGGAGAGCCGCCGCGGGTGGATGTAACCTGGCAGATCACCGAGCGCACTCCGTTCTACATCGACCGGATCAACATCGCCGGGAACACCTACACGCATGAATCGGTAATCCGCGACCGGTTGTTCGTGCTGCCGGGCGACATCTACAGCGACGACCGTCTGCTGCAGAGCTACCAGAACATCTCGGCGCTGGGCTTCTTCGAGGCGCCGATGCCTACTCCGGACATCCTGCCGAACCAGGAGGCGGGCACGGTAGACGTCACCTTCCATGTGCAGGAAAAGCAGACGGGCAACATCAGCTTCGGTACCATGATCGGTGGATCGGGGCGCGGCGGCGGGCTGTCCGGCTTTCTCGGTTACAGCCAGCCGAACTTGTTCGGACAGGCGAAACGCGCCGATCTTCGCGGCGAGTACGGCTACAACCGGAACAGTTTTCAGGCGTCTTATACGGATCCGGCACTGTTTGGAACCCGCAACTCCGGCAGCCTGTCGCTCTTCCACTACAGCGACCGCTTTTCTCCGTTCAGTGACGGCAGACGCATCCAGACCGGTGCGTCCGTACGATACGGATTTCCGCTGCCGAACCTGCGCTACAGCCGGGCTTTCGTCGGGTATTCGCTCGCTCGCTCCACCTATCAGTCGGCAGAAGAAAACTGCGATGACCTGACCTCTATCTTCTGTCTTCCCGCCGCTACGGCGAGCACCGTTTCCTTCGGCCTCACGCGAGATACGCGGGACGGGCAACTGTTCCCCACCGTCGGCACCAGCCAATCGCTGAGTGTCGAGCAATCGGGCGGCCCGCTGGGCGGGGACGGCGAGTTTCAAAAGGTCGCCACCGAGTTCGAATGGTGGGTTCCCGCGGGCCGCTTGGGCGGCAGTGCGCCCGGTTCGCGGCCCATTCGCTTCGCGCTGGGGATGCAGGTGCGGGTGGGGACGGTGTTCGGAGATGTATCCCGCTTCCCGCTCGAACGGTTCTACCTGGGAGGCACCCAATCCGGCGAGCAGTTGCGCGGCTACGAGGAAGCGACGCTGACGCCCTTCGGCTATTCTCCCCGCGGCGGTTTGGGCGCACGCGACGTCACCCGCTTGGGCGATGCGTTTCTGACGGTGACTAGCGAATACGCGATGCGGGTAAACGATAATCTGTCGCTCTCGATTTTCGGTGATGCCGGCAATATCTGGACGGATGCGCAGGACATCGACCCGACGCGGCTTTTCCGCGGCGCGGGGGTGGGAGTCACGGTCGTAACGCCGTTCGGCCCGCTGGGCCTCGACTACGCGTACGGCTTCGACAAGGACGAGCCCGGCTGGCAGTTCCATTTCAAGCTCGGCCAGGGCTTCTAACGAGTCCTGAACGGCCTGCGGTCGGGCCGTGATTCAACAGCCTTCAACAGGTTCATTCACAGGAGCATATACCATGAAGCGATTCGTGTTCAGCGCGCTACTAGCCGCCGCTACACTCGGCCTCTCGGCACCAGGTACCGCAGAGGCTCAGGCGACCAAGTTCGCCTACATCAACTCGCAAAAGATCATGATGGAGGCGCCCGGCGCCGCGGTTGCGCAGAAGGCCTTCGAGCAGGACATGACCAAGTACCGCGGCGAGATCGACAAGATGGGCAAAGAAATCGAGACGATGCAGGGGGATTTCGAGAAGCAGCGCTCGACGCTCTCCGAGCCGGCGCGGCAGCAGCGCCAGCAGGAGATCCAAACCCGGGTGGTCACTTATCAGCAGCGGGTAGGAGAACTCGAGCAGACGGCACAGCGCCGCCAGGCGGAGCTGGTGCAGCCGATCATGAAGCGAATTTCCGAGGTGATCGAAGAGATCCGCAAGGAAGGCAGCTACGCGATGATCTTCGACGCATCTGCGGGCGCTTTGATCACGGCAGATCCTGCGTTAGACCTGACCGACAGCGTAGTGGCAAGGCTCAAAACATCCGCGCAATAGGTTCGCTGCCGCCGCGCGCAGTGACGTTGATGCCTGCACCGGTTCCCGCCGGTGCAGGCATCGTCGCATTCCAGATCCTCGATGCCTGATCTTTCCGCGAAGCAGATAGCAGAGCTGGTAGATGGCACCCTGCATGGCGATGCCGGGCGCCGGCTTTCCGCGGTCGCTCCGCTGGATTCCGCCGGCCCTGAGGATGTTTCCTTCGTTGCGGGCCGCGCGTACCTGTCCTATCTTCCCGCTACCCGGGCTGGGTTGGTGCTAGCGCCCGAAAAGTTTGCTGCGGAAGCGGCAGCGACGGGGACGTGGGTTTGCGTCGATGATCCGCACATGGCGCTCGCCAAGCTGCTGCCGGCGTTGTATCCGCCGCCGCCGGCACATGTCGGCGTTCACCCGACCGCGCTGGTCGCCTCAAGTGCCGCTGTCGACCCGTCCGCTTGGGTCGGTCCCTTTTGCACCCTGGGCGAGGGTGTCAGTATTGGAGCCGGGGCGCAAATCCACTCGCACTGCGTGATCGCTGAAGGGTGCAGCATAGGCGCCGGTACGGTCGTGCACCCGCACAGCACTTTGCATCACGGCGTACAAGTCGGAAAGCACTGCATCATCTTCAGCGGCGCGCGCGTGGGCTCGGACGGTTTCGGCTACGCGAGCAGTGCAGCGGGTCACCAACGGGTGCTGCAGGTTGGGGGTTGCTTGATCGGGGATCATGTGGAGATCGGTGCGAACACCACAATTGACCGCGGCTCGATTGGGGATACGGTTATCGGGGCCGGCACCAAGATCGACAACCTGGTGCACATCGGACACAACGTGCGCATCGGCGAGCATGTCCTGATCCTCGCCCAAGTAGGCATCTCCGGCAGCAGCAGCGTGGGAGATCATGCGGTGCTGGCGGGGCAGGCGGGGATCGGCGGGCACCTGCGCATAGGCAACGGAGCCCGCGTGGCGGGCCAAGCCGGTGTGACCGGTGATGTTGCGGCAGGCGAAACCGTATCTGGCTACCCGGCGCGCCCTCACCGCGAGGCGCTGCGGGCACAGGCCGCACTCTTTCGGCTGCCCAAGCTGCTGCGGCGCCTCCAGCAATCCGGCGGGAGTTCAACACGGGAAGATGATCAGCTTGAGTAATCCGAATGCACAGATGAGCAGCGGCCCTCCGTTTCATGGGTGAACCGAAGCAGCAAACGCTCGCCGCTACGGCCGGGATGGAGGGCGTAGGGCTGCACACGGGCGAAAGGGTCAGCCTGCGGCTGCTCCCCGCCGATCCCGGATCGGGGCTCCGCTTCCGGCGCACCGATCTTCCCGGCGACCCTGAGGTAGCGGCCCATGTCGATCAGGTAATCGCAACGGACCGTGGCACGACCTTGGGGGCTGGAGATGCCGAAATTCACACCGTCGAACATCTTCTGGCTGCTGTTGCCGCGCGGCAGATCGACAACCTGCTCATCGAACTGGATGCCTCGGAGCCGCCCGCGGGTGACGGAAGCGCGCAGCCCTTTCTCGACTTGATCGAGCGCGCGGGTGTCGCGGAGCAGTCGCGGCCCGCGGCTTTCATCGCACCCAAGGAGATGTTCAGCGTTTCCGAAGGCTCCGCGAAGTATTCGGTTCTCCCGGCGGATGAGTTCCGCGTCACGGCGACGATCCGCTTTCCGCACCCTCTGATTGGCGAGCAATCCGGCTCCTTCCGGATCGAGCCGGACTGGTTCGCCCGCGACATGGGACAGGCCCGTACCTTCGGCTTCCTGCATGAGGTGACGGAGCTGCGCGAGCGGGCGCGGGCGATTGGCGGAACGCTTGAAAACTGCATTGTACTCACCGAGGATGGTGTGCTCGAAGACCGCGAGCTGCGCTTTCCGGATGAGTTCCTGCGTCACAAGGCGCTTGATGTAGTGGGCGACCTCGCCTTGCTGGGGGGCCGCCTGCGCGCCCATATAGTTGCCGAGCTGCCGGGTCATCGCGGAAATGTGGCGTTGGCGCGTGAAATCCTCGCCCGCGAGCGGCGCACCGTCTGCGAACGCCCCATCTTGGACATCCAGCAGATTCTCCAGTACCTTCCGCACCGCTACCCGTTCTTGTTGGTAGATCGGGTCATCGAGTACGAGGAGCGCAAGAGAATCGTCGGGCTCAAAAATGTGACAATCAACGAGCCGTTCTTCGTCGGCCACTTCCCGGGGCACCCGACCATGCCGGGTGTGTTGATCATCGAAGCGATGGCGCAGGT
>JBBSMO010000005.1:0-17764 GCA_038233155.1 Longimicrobiales bacterium | reverse complement strand
CCATATCTCCGTCCCGCCTCTTTTGTCGAGTGCGGAGAAGAAAAGGCTGCTCTCCCTCTTGGATCTGATGGTTTCCGTGGCGGACGAGTAACTCCGCCCCCGGGCACCCGCTGCGCTGCCCAGCTTGTCACCTTCCCCCCCTCCGGGTACATTCGGCAGCGTTTCCAGACCCCGTCCCAGCTTTGCTGTTTGTATTCTGATGAGAGTTTTGGCCGAACGCCGGTTGGACGAGTTGCTCGAGGCCGCCTCACGGCAGCGGGTGGTAGTGATTGGCGATGTGATGCTGGACGTGTACCTCACCGGCGACGCGCTACGGATTTCGCCCGAGGCGCCTGTCCCCGTGGTTCGCGTCACCTCCGAGCGGTATGCGTTGGGCGGGGCGGCGAACGTGGCGGCGAACGTTTGCGCAGTGGGGGCTGAATGCGTGCTGATCGGCTGTACGGGTGAGGATACAGCCGGAGATCAGGTACGCCTTGCGTTGCGTGCATCGCACGCGTGTCTCGACCCTCGGCTTCCCCGCCTTCGGGACCGGCCAACAACGACCAAAACGCGGGTCATGGTCCGCCACCAGCAGGTGGTGCGCTATGACCGCGAAGAGATCGCGGATCTGGGGGGCGAGGCGCTGGACGAGTTGATCTCGCTCACGCGGGAGGCGATCGGCAATGCGGGAGCGGTGATACTCGAGGACTACAACAAGGGCGTGCTCGCACCGCCCGTCATCCGCGCCGCGATCGAGGCGGCCAACGCCGCGGGCATTCCCAGTGTAGCTGACCCGAAGTTTCAGCATTTCTTCGAGTATCGGGGGGCAACGGTGTTCAAGCCGAACGTGCACGAACTTTCCGCGGCGCTGGGCACGACGGGTTTGTCCTTCGGCGATGCTGAAATGAAGCAGGCGCGCGACAGGATCGGGTGCGAACATCTGCTGGTTACCTTGGGCGAACGCGGGATGGCAGTGCACTCGGCCGAAGGCGACGGCTTTCGGATTCCGGCGCTCGCCAGGGAAGTGTTCGACGTTTCCGGCGCGGGTGACACAGTGAGCGCCTTCCTAGCGGTCGCTCTTGCGTCGGGCGCCAGTATCAAAGAGGCTGCCGTCTTCGCGAACTTGGCGGCAGCCATCGAAGTTTCCAAGCAGGGCGTTGCGACCGTGACGCCAGACGAGCTCCGCGAGTTTGCGGCCCGGAACAGGGAGCATCTCCCGGCGCACCCCACTTTTTTCTAAGCGAACATGCCACAACCGACCAAGATCACAACCGGGAAGGCTCCAGCCGCGATCGGTCCGTACAGCCAAGCGATGGCCGCCGGCGGTTTGATCTTCACCGCTGGCCAGATCCCCCTGCCGGCCGAGGGCGGCGATTTGGTGTCCGGCGGCATACGCGAGCAAACGAAGCAGTCGCTCGCGAACCTTGCCGCGATCCTCGAGGCTGCAGGCAGCTCGCTGGGGGCAGTGATCAAGACCACCGTTTTTCTGGCTGACATGGGAGATTTCCAGGAGATGAACGCAGTGTATCAGGAGGCATTCGGGGAGCACGCGCCCGCGCGCTCGACCGTGGAAGTCGCGAGGCTTCCCAAAGACGCTCTCGTGGAAATTGAGGCGGTTGCACTCCGCCCGGGAGCGTCCTAATCCATGACGGGCCGAGCCGCTTTCCCCGCGATGCCGGGCCGGACCGGGCCCGGCGAGCTGCCATGCTGAATCCGCACATCTTTCGTCAGTACGACATTCGCGGCGTGGTAGACACCGACATCCATGAGGAAACCGCTGAACTGATTGGAAGGGCATTCGCTACGCTCGCGCTGCGCAGGGTAGGTGACGGCCGCCTCAGAGTTGCACTTGGCAAAGACAACCGGCTGACCTCTCCCGCCCTCGCACGCGCCGTCGCCAGAGGAATCAATGCGGCCGGGGCAGACGTGGTGGATGTTGGAATGGTACCCACGCCCGTACACAGCTTTGCCGTCGCTCACCTCGGCACCGAGGCCGGGGTTCAGGTGACCGGCTCCCACAACCCGCCTGAGTACAACGGTTTCAAGATGACGCTGGGCGGCCGGTCGATTTACGGTGATTCGATCCAGGAGCTGTACCGCCTGATCCAGGAGCGTGATTTCGAATCGGGCACGGGGCGTGTCGAACGCCGCGAGATTATCCCTACGTATATCGCCATGGTTGCGGGCAAGTTTTCCATCTCCCGCCCCATAAAGATTGTAGCCGACTGCGGGAACGGGGCTGGCGGCCTGGTGGCGGTAGATCTGCTCCGCGCGGTCGGCGATAACGTGGAAGTCGTGCCGCTCTTCTGCGAACCGGACGGGACCTTCCCGAACCATCACCCGGACCCCGTCGTGGACGCCAACCTGAACGACCTGATCGCCAAAGTGCGCGAAACAGGTGCCGACCTTGGCGTCGCATTTGATGGCGACGCAGACCGGATCGGCGCCGTGGACGACCGGGGCGAAATCGTGCGCGGAGATACCTTGCTGCTCCTGTATGGGCTGGACTTGCTCGGGCGCCGCGGCCCGGGCGAGCCGCTGGTCTTCGATGTGAAGTGCTCGCAGGCCCTTCCGGAGGTGTATGAGGCAGCCGGCGGGCGTGCGATCATGGCGCGCACCGGGCATTCGCTCATCAAGGAGCGAATGAAGGACGAGGGCGCGCTGATCGCGGGCGAGCTGTCCGGGCACATCATGTTCGGCGAAGACTATTACGGGTTCGACGATGCGCTCTACGCAGCTTGCCTTTTGATCCGTATCGTGGCTGATGCGGGGCGGGCGCTTTCCGAATTGACGGGCGATTTCCCGCACTTCGTGTCAACCGCGGAAATCCGCTATCCGGCTACCGAAGACGAGAAGGGGCCCCTGGTGGAACGGGCGGTGCGCCACTTTTCAGAGCAGCGTGAGGTAATCGACGTGGATGGGGCCCGCGTATCGTTCGGAGACGGGTGGGGGTTGATCAGGGCATCCAACACCGAACCGGTGCTGGTCGCCCGCTACGAGGCCCGGTCGGCGGCGCGGCTCGCAGAGATCCGCGGTGAAATGGAGGGCTGGTTGGCGGGTCAGGGAGTCCGGATATCGGGGGCATGAGCATGACGGCGCGGCGTATTATTGGGAGCGGCCTCGTCGTCCTGCTCGCCGTGCTGCTGCTCGGGCGACTGGCCGCGGACGGCTACGTCAGCTTTCTCTGGTTCCGCTCGCTCGGGTACGAGAGCGTCTTTTGGGTGCGGGTACGGGCGGTAGTGATCTCAAGAGTGCTGTTCGCTCTGCTTACCGCCGCGGTGGTGATCGCCAATCTCCGGTTGGTACTGCGCTCGGTGGGCGCCATACGGCTGCGGCGCCGGTACGGCAATCTCGAAATCGCCGAGCGCGTTCCGCGTTCGTACGTGGCGGCAGGGTTGCTGGCCGTCGGCCTGTTATCCGCGTGGTGGCTTTCCGCGGCAGCCAGCGGCCCCGTCGAGCTGCTGGCCGCGCTGCACGCCGTGCCGTGGGGGATGGCAGACCCGGTGTTCGGCCGGGACTTGTCTTTCTACATGTTCCGCCTCCCGGTGCTCGACTCGCTTCAGAACTTTGCCGGCCTGCTCGTGTTCTGGACGTTGCTTCTCTGCGTGGTCGGCTATGCGCTCACGGGGGCGCTGCGTTGGTCAGGCTCTGCCGTGCAGGTGAGCGGTGATGCACGCCGGCACCTGATCTGGCTCGTATCGGCGTTGCTCTTCATCTTCGCACTCGACCTCTGGCTTGACCGCTACGATCTGCTCTTCGCGGGTAGCGGCGTCGAGCGCTCCTTTGGCTATACGGATGCCGTCGCGCGCATTCCAGCCAGAACCATCATTGCTCTGCTGGCGGCGGCAGCCGCGCTGAGCGTCGGCTTCGCGGGCGCCCGTGCCAACCCGCGCCCGGCCTTGATCTCGGTTGCCCTGTTCCTATTCGCCGCCGCGCTCGGCGAGCTGGTGATTCCCGGCTTGGTTCAGCGATTCGAAGTCGAACCGACTGAATTGGCACGTGAGGAGCCGTACCTGCGGCGTCATATCGCTTTTACCCGCTATGCTTTCGGCTTGACAGACATGGACGTGCGCCCGCTCCCCTATCGCGGCGGGAAGCAACTGGATACCGACGCAATCGCTCAGGCGGTGCAGCGGCTGCCGTTGTGGGACCCGCGGCCGCTGCTCCAGAGTTACCGGTCCCTCGAGGAGCGGCGGGAATACTACCGCTTCACAGATGCGCACGCCGACCGCTACGACGGTGAGCCAGTGATCATCAGCGCGCGGGAGATCGAGCCCGCGGCGGCAAGTACTTGGCGCAATCGCCATTTAACCTTCGTGCGGGGCGAGGGTGTGGTCGTCACCCCGGCGACCCGGCCGGGCGGGAGCGGCGAGCCGCCATTCTTCATCTCCGATGTGTGCCCCGTGCGCGTCGCGGCGGATGCACCCGCCAGCATGCAGCTTGACGACGCCGGGATCTATTTCGGCCGGCGCACTGACCAGTTCATCGTGACCAACGCTGCTACGGCGGACGGGGTGCTGCAGTGTGAAGGCGGCGATACACCCGCCGGCGTACCGCTGGACGGCGCGCTCCGCCGGGTCGCATTCGCCTGGGCTTTCCAAAGCACGAACTTGCTCCTGTCGGGGGACATCACCGCCGACAGTCGGCTTGTCTTCAACCGCGAGATCAGCCGCCGCGCGGCCTCCATCGCTCCTTTCTTCCAATTCTTGGATGGCGAAGGTGCGGAACAAGGAGCGCTACCGGTGGTTTTCGAAGGGCGAATCGTTTGGTTGCTCGATGGCTACATCTCTACCCCGTCCTTCCCCCTCGCGCAGACCGCCGAGTTTGGCGGGCGGCTCACCCGATACGTTCGGAATTCTGCAAAGGTGACGATTGATGCGGTTTCTGGCGATGTTGCAGTGTATGCGACGGATAATACGGACCCGGTAATCCGCACCTACGACCGCATCTTTCCAGGGCTGATCCGCCCGCTTGCCGAGATGCCGCGGGGACTGCGCGAGCATCTGCGGTACCCCGCGCCGCTGCTGAGGCTGCAGGCGAGTGTTCTGCAGGCCTACCACGTCACGGCTTCCGATGAATTCTACTCGCGCGAGGTACTTTGGACGCTGCCGACAGAAACCTATCGCGACGAGATGCTTCCGGTGCAACCGGTGTACAGCACTCTCCGCCTACCGGGCGAGCCGGAGCCCGAGTTTGCTCTTTCGATCCCCTTCACGGCTGCCGGGCGGCAGAACATGACGGCGCTGCTCGTGGCGCGGAGCGACCCGCCGCACTACGGCTCGGCCATTTTGTACGAACTGCCGGGTGAAGCGGGCGTTCTCGGCCCGCAGCAGGTGGAATCGCTGATCGATCAGGATGCGCGTATCTCGGAGCAACTCTCGCTGTGGAAGCAGGGCGGCAGCAACGTCATCCGCGGCCATTTGCTCATTGTGCCGGTAGACAGCTCGTTGCTGTACGCCGAGCCGCTTTACCTCGAGGCGCAGGCGAGTGCCATCCCGCAGCTCGAGCGGGTGGTGTTGGTGCGCGGTGACCAAGTGGTGATGGAGCGGACGATGTCCGGCGCCGTCGCCGCGCTGACTGGCGGGGCGCCGCCGGTTCCCGCGAACGGTTCACGTCCCGAAGCGGCGCCCGCGGCAACCGTAGCGGAATCGCCGGCCCTTACGCGCGCAAGGCGGATCTTGAGAGAGGCGGACGAGCGGCTGCGCGCGGGAGATTGGGCCGGCTTCGGCGCGGCGTGGCAGGAGCTTCGGGAGCTGCTTGGAACCGGTAGCGGCAGTGACGGCGGTAGCAACTGAGCTTGCCGCCACGGGTGGCGACCCGTAAGATGGGCGCGCACGAACTTCGGGAGAAGGAGTGAACGAACGCACGGTAGTCATTGCCCTGGGCGGGAACGCGCTCTCTCCGGCAAACGAAGAAGGCACAATTGCGCAACAGTTCCGCCATACGCGCGAAAGCCTCGGCGAGGTGGTCGAGCTGGCTCAGGCGGGCTGGCGGATAGCGATGGTCCACGGCAACGGACCGCAGGTGGGGAACGCACTCACCCGCAACGAACTGGCCAAAGACCTTGTCCCGCCGCTGCCACTAGGTGTGTTGGTCGCGGCAACTCAGGGCTGGATTGGATACATGGTGCAGCAGTCGCTGCAGAACGGCTTGGCTGCCGCTGGTGTGAACCGGGCGGTGGTGACGCTCATCACCCAGGTTGTAGTAGACCCGGCGGATCCTTCCTTCGAATCGCCGTCGAAACCGGTAGGGCGGGTGATGGACGAGGCGACCGCCCGCGAGCAGGCAGATACCCGCGGCTGGAAGGTAGCAGAGGCCATCAACGGCTGGCGGCGGGTCGTGCCGTCGCCGCGCCCAATCGAGATCGTAGAACGCGAAATGATCCAGGCGTTGGTGGCTGCCGGCCACCTGGTGATCGCAGCCGGTGGTGGCGGGACCCCCGTCTACCCGGATCCCGCGAAAGGCTGGGAAGGCTTGGATGCCGTGATCGACAAGGACCGCGCTGCAGCCGTTCTAGGGAGGGACATCGGCGCGGACTTGCTGCTGATTCTGACAGATGTAGAAGGGGTGTACACTGGTTACGGTACCGCGGAACAGCACCTGCTGCCACGCCTCGCCGCCCGCGACGCAGCCGCATTGCTCGAGGCGGGCGAGCTCGGGGGCGGGAGCATGGCTCCCAAAGTGGAGGCAGCCGTAGCCTTCGTTCGCGGCGGCGGCCGGGCGGTGATCGCCCGTCTAGATCAGGCCCACGCAGCCGTAGCCGGGGAACGAGGAACCGAGATCGTCGCGGGCTGAGCGCCCGCTACCGAGCAACTCAAGGGAGAATGAACATTCACGAGTATCAGGCCAAAGAGATCCTGCGGGATCATGGCATTCCAGTTCCGCCGGGAGAGGTGGCAACCACCGCGGCCGAAGCCGGGAAGATCGCCGAACGCTATGGCGGCGCGGTGGTCGTAAAGGCTCAGGTCCACACCGGCGGCCGGGGCAAGGCGGGCGGGGTGAAGCTGGCGAAGTCCGCCGGTGAAGCGCGGGATCATGCCGAGCGCATTCTGGGGATGCAGATCAAAGATCTGACGGTCGAGAAGGTGCTCGTCACACCGGCCGAGGACATCGACAGCGAGGCCTATGTCGGCATCATCGTAGACCGTGCTTCCAAGAAGCCGGTGTTCATGGTTTCGCGCGAGGGCGGGGTAGACATTGAAGAGGTCGCGGAGACCAACCCAGACGCCATTCGCCGCCTAGCGGTAGACCCTCGCTACGGGCTGCTCCCCCACCAGGCGTACTCGTTGGCCGCCGCGTTGTATGATGATCCGAAGCAGCAGCGCGCCGCGGCAAAAATCATGTCGCAACTCTACGAGGCGTTCGTAGATGCCGGTGCCTCGCTCGCCGAGATCAACCCGCTGATCACAACAGAGGCCGGCGAGGTCAAGGCGATTGACGCGAAGATCAACATCGACGAGAACGAGCTGTTCCGGAAGCCCGAGATCGCGGAACTGCGCGACGACAGCTCGGAGGCTCCCTCCGAAGTCAGCGCCCGCGAGGCGGGACTCACCTTTATCAAGCTGGACGGCAACGTCGGCTGTTGCGTGAACGGCGCCGGGCTCGCCATGGCAACCATGGATTTGGTGAAGTTCTACGGCGGCGAGCCGGCCAACTTTCTGGACATCGGCGGCTCTTCCAACCCTGAAAAGGTGGTGAATGCCTTCCGGATCATCACCGCGGATCCCAATGTCAAGGTGATCCTGTTCAACATATTCGGCGGCATCACCAGGTGCGACGACGTCGCCAACGGCATCGTCACCGCCACCGGGCAGATTGATGTCGGCGTGCCCATTGTGATCCGGCTGACTGGTACCAACGACAAAAAGGCGATCGCAATTCTCGAAGAGGCCGGGTTCAGCGCGATGACCGACATGGACAAGGCGGTACAGCGTGCCGTCTCTCTGGCAAAGGGGGAAGCGCAATGAGCATTTTCATCGACGAGAGCACCCGGCTAGTGGTGCAGGGGATCACCGGGCGTGACGGCTCCTTCCACACCCGGCAGATGGTCGAATACGGCACGCAGGTTGTGGCGGGTGTCACGCCGGGCAAAGGCGGCCAGGAGTTCGAAGGCATCCCTATCTTCGACACCGTTCAGCAGGCCGCTGATGCGACGGGTGCGAACACCTCGGTCATCTATGTGCCGCCGGCCTTCGCTGCCGACGCAATCTTCGAGGCCGCCGATGCTGGTATCGGCTTTATCGCCTGTATCACGGAGGGCGTTCCCGTGCTGGACATGATGAAAGTGCGCCCGTACGTCACCGAACAGGGGTCCCGGCTACTCGGCCCCAATTGCCCGGGGTTAATTTCGCCCGGAAAGAGCAAGGTGGGGATCATTCCCGGCAACATCACGGAAGCTGGTCCGGTCGGGCTTGTGTCCCGCTCTGGAACGCTCACCTACGAAGTTGTCTACAAGCTCAAGGGCGACGGCATCGGCACCACCACCTGTGTCGGGATCGGCGGGGACCCCATCAATGGCACCAGCTTCATCGACTGCCTCGCTGCCTTTGAAGCGGACCCCGAAACCAAGGCGGTCGTAGTGATCGGCGAGATTGGCGGTACCGATGAGCAGGATGCTGCCGCCTACGTGCGCGAGAATCTCAGCAAGCCGGTGGTCGGCTTTATCGCCGGGCAGACCGCACCGCCCGGACGGCGGATGGGCCACGCCGGCGCGATCATCTCCGGCTCGGCCGGAACCGCCGAAGAGAAGATTCAAGCCTTCCGCGACGCTGGGATTAGCGTGGCCAAGCGACCTGCCGATGTGGTGGGCCTGATCCGCGACGCGCTCTGACCCGCCGGACGCCCGGAACATGAAGCTGACGGAGGTGCTGCGTCCGGAGCATATCGTCGCTCCTTTGCAGGCCGCGACCGTGCGGGAGGCGGTGCTCGCGCTGATCGAGCATCTGCGCACGACGGGTGACATCGCCCGCCCGGCGATGCTGGACCGGCTCACGCGCGAAGAGCGGATTCGCGACACCGTTCGCGTGGGTGAGAACGTGCTGCTCCCGCACATGCGAACGCGGGCGGTGAACCGGCTCGTCGTCGCTATAGGAATTGCGCCGGAGCCGTTGCGGGAAGTTGCCGGCGAACCCGGCACCGCCCAGATCGTAGTGCTGGTGCTGGCGCCGCCCAGCGCTTCGGACATGTACCTGCAGACGGTGGCCTCAATCGCACGCGCCCTGCGGGACCGCGATACCGTCGAGCGGCTGATTGCTGCCGGCAGCGGCAGCGAAGCGCTTTCCTTACCCGCGCTGCGCGACCTCGTCGTGCAACCCCGCCTCACCGTTCGTGACGTGATGACCCAGCGTGTCTACCGGGTCAACCCGGAGACGCCCGCGCGGGAGCTGCTCGACCTGATGATCAGGCACAACCTGAACGCGGTGCCGGTCGTCAGCCCGACGCGCGAGGTGCTCGGCATCGTGACCGAGCGAGACCTTCTGCGGCATCTGCTGGCGTGTATCGTGCGCGCGGGTGGCCCGGCGGGTGAGCACCCGGACGACCCGCTCGGGCCCATGGGAGATACTCCGGTGCGCGACATCATGACGCGTTCGGTGATGTGCATCTCCGAAGACCAAGCTCTGGCGGATGTGACCTCGATCATGATCAACAAGGATGTCGAGCGGGTACCCGTTGTCAGCGAAGGGCAACTTACCGGCTTCCTCACTCGCAGCGACATCATCCGCAAACTTTTCGGCCGCTAAGGGCGGTCTCACCTCACTTTGCAGCGCACATGTCTCGTACTTTGGCAATTGTGAAACCCGACGCGGTCGGCTCGGGCTATACCGGGAAGATCCTCGCCCACCTCGAACAAAAAGGGTTTCGCATCCTCGGCGCTCGCATGACCCGCCTCTCCGCCGCTCAGGCGGGCGCGTTCTACGCGGTACACAAAGAGCGGCCGTTCTACGGGGAGCTGGTCGAATTCATGACCTCCGGCCCGGTGCTCGTGCTGGCGCTCGCCGCCGATGACGCCGTAACGAGCCTGCGCACGGCGATCGGGTCTACGGATCCCGCGGAAGCGGCGGCGGGAACCATCCGAAAGCTGTACGCCGAGTCCAAGGGCCGCAACGCGATTCACGCCTCGGACTCCGACGAAAACGCGGCAAGCGAAATTTCGTTTTTCTTCCGCGGCTCCGAACTCGTGGGAACCGCAGCCGGGAGTTGAGGGCGGCGCGAGCCCGGCTAGAGAAGCCCCGGCTGCGTTGACACTGAACGGCCCTTCCACTACGTTCTGCGTTTATGTTGAATTTCGATCTCCGGAACATCGAGCGGAGCGATGTTTCGGTTTCTGGCGCTCTCCAGGCGAACGACTCCGCGCTGGTGGGGCTTCCCCAGATCCTGTCGGAGCCGGTAAGCTATGATCTTACCGTGTCTGCGGATGGGGCCGGGCTGGTGATTAAAGGGATTTTGGCGACCGCGGGCGAGCTCGCCTGCCGGAGATGTCTCGCGCCGGTGCGGACACCCGTCCGCGTACCGCTGCGGCTGCTTTTCCGCCCCGAGGTGCCGGACGATGACGCGGGAGATGACGTTTACCAGCTCGCTCCGCAGGCGCGAGAGCTGGATTTCACGCCCGCCTTACGCGAGCAGTTGGCGCTCGCCCTGCCACAACTAGTGGTATGCAGCGAGGAGTGCCGCGGGCTTTGCCCCGGTTGCGGCGCAGACCGGAACCAGGGGGATTGCGGCTGCGAACGGGTAGATGACGAGGACAGTCCCTGGGTGGCTTTGAAGTCGCTTCAATTCGATTGACACTTTTGCTGAGAGAATTCCGATGGCAGTTCCCAAACGGCGCCAATCCAAGCAGCGCCAACGCAAGCGGCGCACGCACGTGAAGGCTGCGATGCCGGTATTCCGGTCATGCCCGCGTTGCGGAGACTCAACGCCGCCGCACCGCGTATGTGCGAGCTGCGGCTACTACCGCAGCGTGCAGCGCCTAGAAGTCGACGAGTTTTAGCGACGCCGTCCGGCATGCGTATCGCGCTGGACGCAATGGGGTCGGACCGTGCTCCCTTGGTCGAGGTCGAGGGCGCGATCGCTGCCCTGCCAAAGCTGGACGGGCAGACCCGCATCCTGCTGGTTGGGGATGAGGCCTGTATCCGGCAGGAGTTGGATGCATTTCCCGAGGCGGCGGGACGCATCGAGATTCATCATGCGCCCGACCGCATCGAGATGGGTGAGGCGCCGGCCCAGGCGATCCGGCGGAAACCAGCTTCCTCCATTTCCGTTGGGCTGAACTTGCTGAAGCAGGGGAAGGCAGGAGCGTTCATCAGCGCTGGCTCGACGGGCGCGGTGATGGCGGGTTCACAGATCATTCTGCGGCCGCTCCCCGGCGTCGACCGCCCCGCGGTAGGGGCGGTTCTGCCTACGGCTACGGGCCTGGCACTTCTGCTGGATGCGGGCGCGAATGTGGATATGCGCCCACATCACCTTCTGCAGTTCGCGCATCTAGGGTCCATCTATGCCGAGGATTCGATGGGCAAGTCGGCGCCGCGCGTCGGCCTGCTCAACATTGGCGAGGAGCCTGAAAAAGGGAATGAACTCTCGGTTGAGGCCTACCGTCTGCTTTCGGAATCGGAGCATCTGAACTTCATCGGCAATGTGGAAGGGCGCGACATCATCCACGGTGCCTGTGACGTGCTGATCTGCGATGGCTTCGTTGGAAATGTCCTGTTGAAGTTTTACGAATCAGTGTCCAGCTTCATCGTAGGGATGCTCGAGAAGGAGGTCGAGAGCTCGGTAGCGGACATCGACCTGAACCGCGTTTTCAGGGCGCTGGACTACACCGAGTACGGGGGCGCTCCGCTCCTGGGCGTCAACGGGGTGGTCATCATCTGCCACGGCGGCTCCCCGCCGCGCGCGGTGACCAACGCGATCTGCATGGCCGAGCAGGCGGCGAGCCACCAGCTCGTCGATCACATCCGGGCACGATTGCCCCGCCTCCCCAGCCATTCCGCGGCCCAATGAGCGCCGCCGCCGCCCTCCCTATCGCCCGGATTGTTTCGACCGGCCGCTTCTCGCCCGAGCGGGTTTTGAGCAACGCGGATCTCGAACAGGAGCTCGATACCTCCGACGAATGGATCCGCACGCGCACCGGAATCCGCCAGCGGCGCATCGCGGATGAGGACATGGGCGCGGCGGATATGGGCGCCGCCGCGGCTTCCGCCGCGCTGCAGGCCGCCGGGCTAGTAGCGGACGACATCGACATGATCTTGCTGTCCACCGCGACGCCAGACCGGTTGCTGCCCTCGACCGCGTGTGACGTGCAGGCGCTACTAGGCGCCACCAACTGTGCCGCCTACGACTTCGCGACCGCATGTTCCGGCTTTCTGTACGGCCTTTCCATGGCCGAAGCCCACATTGCCGCGGGACATGCGGAGCGGGTGCTGGTGATCTGCACGGAGAAGATGAGCTCGATTCTGGACTGGAGCGACCGCACCACCTGCGTACTCTTCGGGGATGGCGCCGGCGCAGCGGTGGTTGGCCGCGCGGACGGGTCGGGCGCGGGCATTCTGTCGTCCTTTATGAAGGCGGACGGCACCCTCGCCGAACTGCTTTACCGCCCCGCTGGCGGCGCGCGCATTCCGGTAGACGTCGCGGTGCTCGGCGATCGGTCTCACATGGTGCGCATGGCGGGTCCCGAAGTCTTCAAGTCGGCCGTTCGTTCCATGTGCGAGGCCGCGGACCAGGCGCTGACCCGCGCCGGCGTCACCGCGGACGATATCGACATCCTAGTTCCGCACCAAGCCAATCTCCGCATCATCGAGGCTACCGCCAAGTACGCAGGCATCCCGATGGGCAAGGTGTTCGTCAACGTAGACCGCTACGGCAACATGAGCTCGGCCTCCGTGCCCGTCGCTCTAGACGAGGCGCGCGAGCAGGGCTACGCACCCGAGGGCGCGCTCGTGCTCATGGTCGCGTTCGGGGCAGGCCTCACCTGGGCATCCAACGTGGTGCGGCTTTGAGCGGAGCGGCGGTAGCACTCCTCTTTCCGGGGCAGGGATCGCAACACGTCGGGATGGGACGCGACCTCGCGGATGCGTTTCCAGCCGCACGCGAGGTGTTTCAGGAAGCCGACGACATTCTCGGTTTTCCGCTCTCGCGCCTCTGCTGGGAAGGCTCTGCCGAAGAGCTGACGCATACTGCGAACGCGCAACCTGCCATTCTCGTCCACAGCATCGCTGTTTGGCGCGTGATTTCGCCGGCCGTTTCCGGCGTGCAATTCGCGGCGGGTCATTCCTTGGGAGAGTTCAGCGCCTATGTCGCCGCCGGGGCCATGGGGTTTGCGGATGCGTTGCCGGTCGTTCGCAAGCGCGGCGAGTTGATGGGAAGCGCCGGTCGCGCGCGCCCCGGAACCATGGCGGCGGTGATCGGCTTGGACGATGAGCGGGTCGCAGAGGCCTGCCGCTCGGCTTCCGCGGGCGGCGACGGCGTCGCGGTCCCCGCGAACTTCAACGCCCCCGGCCAGGTGGTCATTTCGGGAGATGTTGCCGCCGTGGCTGCCGCCGGAACGCGTGCCAAGGAAGCTGGCGCCAGGCGGGTGTTACCGCTCAACGTTTCCGGCGCTTTCCACTCGCCGTTGATGGCTGAGGCTGAGACCGGCCTCCGCGGCGCCTTAGCCGGCACCACCATGAACGATGCGCGTTTCCCGGTGGTTTCGAACGTCACCGCTCAGCCGGTCCTAAACGCCGCAACCGCCCAAGATCTGCTCGTGCGACAATTGACGGCGCCGGTGCGCTGGGCGCAGTCGGTCCGCACCATGCGCGAAGCCGGCGTAGACCGTTTCATCGAGCTGGGGCCTGGCAGCGTGCTCACCGGGCTGCTGCGCCGCATAGACTCCGATGCCGCCGGCACTGCGCTCGGCGGCCCGGCTGAAATCGAGAATTTTCTGAACGGAGGCGGGTGATGGCGGAACTCGGCGGGCAGGTTGCGGTGGTGACCGGGGGTTCACGCGGCATCGGCCACGAAATTGCCCGTGAACTCGCCGCGGCGGGAGCAAGGGTGTGCGTGATCGCGCGCGACCAAGACCGCGCCGCAGCTGCGGCAGACCGCCTGGGTGCGGGCGATGGCCATGCGGGCTACGGCGCCGATGTTGCGGACTCCGAGGCGGTGAATGCGGCGATCGCGCAAATCGAGCGCGACGCGGGCGGCATCGATATCTTGGTCAACAACGCCGGCATTACACGCGACAACGTTTTGATGCGCCTCAAGGACGAGGATTGGACCGTGGTTCTCGACACCAATCTCCGCGGCGCCTTCAACACCATCCGCGCCGCGTCGCGCGGAATGATGAAGCGGCGTGCGGGGCGGGTGATCAATGTGAGCAGCGTTGTCGGGCTCGTTGGTACCAAGGGCCAAGCGAACTACGCGGCGTCCAAAGCGGGGCTGATCGGCCTCACCAAGGCGGTTGCGAAGGAGCTCGCTTCCCGCAACATACTTGTCAACGCGGTCGCACCAGGCTACATCGACACCGATATGACCGCGGACCTGCCGCAAGCCGCGCGGGACGCGCTCGCGGAGCAGATCGCCCTCGGCCGGCTCGGAGCGCCGGCGGACATCGCCCCGGCAGTGCGCTTTCTCGCTGGCCCTGGTGCATCGTACATTACCGGGCAGGTGCTGGTGATAGATGGCGGGATGGTGATGTAGCACCCCGGCGCGGGACCACCCCCGGCCGTAGCATTTTCAGACACACAATCAGGAGACAACCCAATGGCGGACACGGAAGCGAAGGTCAAGGACATCATCATCAACGAACTCGGCGTAGAGCCGGAAAAGGTCACCCGGGACGCCTCGTTCGTAGAAGACTTAGGTGCGGACTCGCTGGATACGGTCGAACTCGTCATGGCTTTCGAGGAAGAATTCGGTCTCGAAATTCCAGACGAGGACGCCGAAAAGCTGCAGACCGTGGGCGATGCGGTCGAGTACATAGATTCCCGCCAGAGCGAGTAGCAGGCTCTCCTTCCGCACCCGCTGAGTCCTTGTCACCGATGAACCTCTCCCGCGCATGAAGCGCCGCGTGGTCATCACCGGCGCCGGTCTGGTAACCGCCGTTGGGGCGGACGTACCCAGCACCTGGAACGCGCTGCTCGAAGGGCGGAGCGGAGCGGCGCGTATCACGAACTTCGATCCCAGCGATTATCCGGTCCAGTTCGCCTGCGAAGTGAAAGATTTCGAGCCGGGGGACTATATCGACCGGAAGGAGATCAAACGCACCGATCGGTACGCGCAATTTGCGCTGGCCGCCGCGGCGCAGGCGATGCAGGCCGGCGGGCTGGAAACGTTAGACGGAGCGGTGGATCCCGACCGCATCGGCGTCATCATCGGCAGCGGCATTGGGGGGCTCAGCACCTTCGAGGAGCAGCACCGCCGTCTGCTCGAGCGCGGCCCCGACCGCGTATCACCTTTTTTTGTGCCGATGTTCATTTCGGACATCGCCGCCGGGCTTGTGTCGATGCGGTACGGCGCGAGAGGGCCGAACTACGCCACGGTTTCAGCGTGTGCCACGGGTGCGCACGCCATTGGGAACGCCTTCCGGCTGATCAGCTCTGGGGAAGCGGACGCCATGTTGGCAGGGGGCGCCGAGGCGAGCATCACGGGGATGGCCATCGCCGGCTTCGCGGCGATGAAGGCGATGTCCGAACGGAACGACGCCACCGCGAGCCGCCCCTTCGACGCGGAGCGCGACGGCTTCGTCATGGGCGAAGGCGCGGGCGTGGTTCTGCTCGAGGAGCTCGAGCATGCACAGAACCGCGGCGCCACTATCATCGCCGAGGTCGCAGGCTACGGCCAAACTGCCGACGCCCACCACATCACCGCCCCGCTCGCCAAGCACGCAGGACTGCAGCGGGCGATGCAGCTCGCATTACGCGACGCTGGCGCGACTCCCGAAGAGGTGGACTACGTCAACGCCCACGGGACCAGCACGCCGGCGAACGACCTGAACGAAACGCTCGCCGTCAAGGATGTTCTCGGAGCGCGTGCCAAGCAGATCGTTGTCGGTTCCACCAAGAGCATGACCGGGCACACTCTCGGCGCGGCGGGCGGAATCGAAGGCGTCGTTTCGGCTTTGGTCTGCCAGCACGGGCGCATTCCGCCTACCATCAACCTGACGCACCCGGACCCCGAGTGCGATCTGGATTACAACCCGGGTGGTGCGCGCGAGCGGCCGGTCGCCCTGGCGATCAGCAATTCGGCGGGCTTCGGCGGGCACAATGTCACTCTCGCCTTCCGCAGGTGGGACGGCTGAGGCGGTTTCATCCGCGGCTGCACCGAAAGGCGGGCCCGGCAGATGCCGCGGCCCGTCTTGCTGTAGCGGCCGGTCCCATGCTCCGCTTTTCATGAACTGCCGCGTGGGCCTCGGCTACGATTCGCACCGCTTCGACCCCGCCCGGCCGCTGGTTCTCGGCGGGGTGAAAATTCCTGATTCCCCAGGCCTAGCCGCGCATTCCGACGGCGACGCTGTCGCTCACGCAGTGACCGATGCGATCCTGGGTGCTTGCGGTCTCGGCGACATCGGCCGCCACTTTCCCCCCTCCGACGATCGTTGGAAGGATGCCAATTCTATCGCGCTGCTGCGCCGGGCCGCCGCCTTGATCAAGCAAAGCGGCTTCGAAACCGTCAATGTCGATATCACAGTCGTTGCCGAGAAGCCACGAATTGGTCCGCACGCCGCCGCAATGTCCGCCGCCCTTGCCGCCGCTCTCGGGCTTCCCCCCGCGGGTGTTTCGGTCAAAGGAAAGTCCAACGAAGGGTTGGGCTGGATTGGCGCCGGGGAAGGGCTCGCCGTTCATGCAGTCGCGCTCGTGGCGCGGGCGGGCGTGCCGCCGACGCCCTCAGCCGGATGAATCGGGCCCCGCGCTGTGACGCCGCTGCTCGAAAACCTGTTCCAATGGATCGGGTCCATTCCGGCGAGTGTAGCCTACCTGCTGCTCGGTTTCGCTGCAGCAGTCGAAAACGTCTTTCCGCCCATTCCGGCGGACACCGTCGTCCTTGCCGGGGGTGTTCTGGCCGGGCGCGGGGTGCTGAACCCGTGGACGGTCTTTTTCTCCGTCTGGCTCGGCAACGTGGGGGGCGCCTTGATCATCGTCGGGCTCGGCCGCGCGCGCGGCGCGCGCTTTTTCGACACGCGTTGGGGACGGCTGCTCCTGAAGCCGCGGCAGCTCCGTCAGCTCGACGGGTTCTACAGGCGGCGCGGCGGTATTGTTATCTTCGCCAGCCGCTTCCTGCCGATGTTCCGCGCCGTGGTCCCGGTTTTTGCCGGTGTGGCGCGCCTCCCGTGGCTGCGAACCGCGATTCCCCTCGCGATAGCCTCAGCTCTCTGGTACGGCACCATCATCTATGCGGCAGCGCTGGCCGGCCGCAACTGGGGAGAAATTTTCGCGTTTCTGCAGAGGGCAGGGAAGTGGCTCGCGTTGCTAGCGGCTGTCGCAGCGGTTTTCGTAGTCCGTTGGTGGCTGCGCACCCGGCATGAGCGGGAGCGGGACAGAGACGGCTGAAGGTGCCGGGGAGCAGCTTCGCGCCTTCCATCTCCGCCCCTTTCTGGACCATCTGCGCTTCGAACGCGGCCTCGCCGAACGGACGCTTGGGGCCTATGAGCACGACATCTCCCGGTTGGCTTTGTTCGTAGCGCGGGCTGGCAAGCGGCAGCCTGCAGAGGTGGGAATCCGCGACCTCCGCGACCTGTTGCTCGAGCTCAAGGACCTGGGCCTCGCCGCCAGCTCCATCTCCCGAAACGTCTCCGCCATCCGCACCTATT
>JBBSMO010000004.1:0-19074 GCA_038233155.1 Longimicrobiales bacterium | reverse complement strand
GCCGGTGCCAGCCGGTGCCAGCCGGTGCCAGCCGGTGCCAGCCGGTGCCAGCCGGTGCCAGCCGGTATCCCGTACCCGCGAGAAACACAAATCCCTCGGCGGCGGCCGATCACTGCCGCGCTCACGGGTCAAGCGCCCCGTCTGCCGCCTGCCGACTACCGTCTCTCCAGCCTATCGCGGCCCCGGCGCAGGCGCCGAGCGCGACCCCTACCAGCAGCGACCAATGCACCGCGAAGTCGCGCCAGAAGCCGCCGCCGGCCCACCAGACAGGCGGGTTCAAAGCCGCGGCTGTGGTAACGAGCAGCGCGGCAATGTGGCCGAGGGTCGCGCCCCAAAAGGCGAGCTTCGCGGCGCGCGACCGGTTGCGGAGCCCATGGCCGAACCAGAGCAGCGCTACCGGCACCAGGAGCAGACCGGCCAGCAAGGCAAGCCGCTCGCCGGTCACAGGCGCCGCCGCGGGTAGAGCCAGAGCCAATACCCGCTGACCAGCAGCAGGATGAGGATGAGCGCGGCGGCATCGCTCAACAGCACCCAGGAATCGCCGAAGATCTCCCCCGAGTGCAGCTTTTCGATGAACACATCGTTGCGCTCGCCGATGTCCACGACGGCTCCCGTAGCGATGTCCAGGGTCACTTCGGTCACGGCGCGATCATCGAAGCGGACCTTAGCGATGCCGTCGCCGGGGCGCACATCGATGCGCCCGATGTCGGCAGCAGCGGCGGCAGGGGGCGCCGCGGCTGCGGCGCGTTGCGCGAGCTCGGCGAGTGGCAGCGAGCTCTCCAACGAGCCGGAGCTCTCGTGCGCTATATCGGGCATCAACCCAAATGGGCGCTTGTGGTTCAGCAGGATGCCGGTGACGGCTACGAGCAGCAGGATGCCGGTGGCGAGCACCCCCAGCCAAAGGTGGGAGTGGAACATCCACCGCGCAGTGCTCCGCAGCCAATCGCTCGTAGGGCTCGGCTGGCGGGCTGAAGTGCGGACCTCCGGTTTCACCGGGGTTAGGTTTTCAGGAGAACTCATGGGCGCGGGTGCGGCTCACCGTCTGCCGAGGCTAGCGGGTGAAGACTTGGGTTCCCTCGGGGGGGGTGAAGCGGAAAAGCGAATCGGGCAGAGTCGAGTTCAGCGTCAGATTGCGCAGCAGGAGACGGCGCACCGACTCGTTCTCCTCGGTGATCTCGAAGCGCCGTACGAGCCAGTCACCTTTGTCCACCCACACTTTCACGAGGCGGTAGGGAGACGGCCCTTTCGGCACCAGCGTCAGGGCGAATGCAGGGCGGCCGTCTACCTCGTCCGCGCCGAGCAGAGTGGGAACATAGCGCTCGCTGGCATTGCTGAGGAACTCCTGCTGCAGATCTACGCTTCCCCCTACGCTGCTCATGGGGGTGCGGAGTACCTGCGTGCGGTCAGTGCTGGGATTGTACATCCAGAACCATTCGCCGTCCCCCACTAGAAGGTCGCCCGCCGGATCTGTGAAGCGCATTGCGAAACGGTCAGGACGCCTCTGGTAAATGCGCCCGCGGCTCTCGCGTTCGCTGCCCAGTAGCGGGACCTGCAGCCGCTGGACGAAATCTGCCCGCAGGGTGCGAACACCCGCGTACGCGCGCTCTACACGGTCCAGGATCTGTTCGGCCGTAGGATCGCCGGGGCGCGCGGGCGCCGAAGCACCCGTCGAGGGCGCGGCATCGGCGCCAGAGGTCGGCGGCCAACCTTTGTTAGCACCCGCCGGCGGCGATGCAGCCGCACCGGCCGGCGGAGCCGCAGGCGAGCGCTCCCCTGCGAGTGAGTTCCCGGCGGGCGAGCTGTCTGCCTGGACGGAGAGACCCTCCGCTGAACGGGGCTCGCTTGCCACGTCGTTGGTCTCGGCCCGGCAGCCTGCACCCGCGCCGATCATCAGTCCCAGCACCAGAACTCCAACTGCTGCACGCATTGCTTCT
Organism: Longimicrobiales bacterium; assembly: GCA_038233155.1. Lineage (GTDB taxonomy): Bacteria > Gemmatimonadota > Gemmatimonadetes > Longimicrobiales > Longimicrobiaceae > JBBSMO01. Next base: position 17,140 of record JBBSMO010000004.1, on the reverse strand, counting down.
CCAGAGATGCGGTCTACCCCAGGGCTTCGGGGGGTGGTACCCGACCGCCTGCATCGCCGTTCCTGGCCTAGCCCCGGTGCCTGGGTGCGCGACATCTAGTGAAAAGTGGACCGGCGTCAGCCGCCGGACTGCCAGCGAAAGACAATGGGTACGGTGATACGGACCGGTACCGGCCGCCCTTGCTGCCGGGCGGGATCGAACAGCATGCGGGCGGCAACCTCGAGGGCCGCGGCGTTCAGCGCCGGGTGGGCGCTGGGGCCGGTCACCTCGGGCGCCGTCGCTCGCCCGCTGGCATCTACGAGCAGAGATACCGTGATGGTGTCACCAATTCCCTCGCGCCGCAGGTGCCGGGGGTAGCGCTCGACGATCAACTCACGCAGCTCGGCGCCGTTGCGGAGTTGGGGCGCGGAGACGGGCTCGCTCGGCGGCGTCGCTACCCGGATCGGAAGCACTGGCCGGAGCGCAGGCAACGCGCCCGGAATGGCACCCGGATCGACGCGCCGGGAGGGAAGGTCTTCGCCCTCTGGGGCGGCGGCCGGGGCGTTCCGGCCGCTGCCGGCGCGGGAGCGCTCTACCTGCCCCTCGAGCTCCTGCAGGCGCCGGAGCAGCTCCTGCACGTCTGGATCATCAGCGCGCTCGCCACCGCCGGGAACCGCCGCCGCCCCAGCGGCAGCGTCGCCAGGAGCCGCTTCGCCCGTAGCGGCCTGCTCCGCGGGCAGGGCATCGGTATTGATCGAGCCCTCTGTGTCACCGCGTCCTACGCTGACCGCACCGGCTCCGCCGCCCGTTCGGAGATAGCTCCCGACTAGAACCGCACCCAGCAGCACGACAAGTGCAGCGGCAGCCGGGACCCAGCGCCGATTGGCGCTCTGGTCAGGCTGCTCGGGTTCCGCAGCGTCGCGGGGTGGCAGAATCAGGGCGGGACTGACGGCTGCGCCGGCCGTGGCAGCCTCAGCTCGCTTCGAAACCGGCCCCTCGTCAAGCACGGGATGCAGGGCCGCGCCACTGCCTTCTTTTCCTGTGCCGAGAAGCTGCTGCAGCATCTCGTCCGCGCTGCGCCACCGCTGCGCCGGGTCTTTGGCGACGGCCTTTTCCAGCGCCAGCCGCAACGGCAGCGGCGTGCCGGGGCACAGCTCCGCGACCGGCGGCAGCGATTGTGTCTGGTGCCTGAACACCATGCCGTAGAGCGATGCCTCCGCCCACGGGTGGCGCCCGAGCAACATTTCGTAGCCGATTACACCCAGGCTGTATAGGTCACAACGCGGGTCCAACGCCGCGCCGGAGATCTGCTCTGGCGCCATGTAGGCAGGCGTGCCGAGCACGACCCCGGGCAAAGTGATCCCGGAGAGCTCGTCGAGCGGCTTCGAAATTCCAAAATCGGAAACCAGTGCGCGGCCGCCTTCCGCATCCAGCAGGATGTTTTCCGGGTTCAGATTGCGGTGTACGACGCCGTGCCCGTGCAGGTACCGGAGCGCACTCGCGACGTCGCGCAGGATCCGCATGGTTTGGGCGGCCGGCAGCGCGCCCTCTTCATCTATCACCTCGCGCAACGTACGGCCACGCGGCGGCTGCATGACCAGCGCGAGCGCCCCGCCCTCAAGCCGTATGCCGCCGTAGTTCGAGAGAATGTTGGGGTGATGTAGAGGGGCGAGCAGGCGCGCTTCACGTTCAAACCGCGCGACAGCGACCGCGTCATCTGCGCGATGATCCCGAATCACCTTTACCGCGACATCCCTTCCGAGCTGGCGGTCGCGTGCGCGATACACCACGCTGGCGCCGCCGCCGCCTACCTCGCCGAGGATGTCGTAGTCAGCGCTCAGCACCTCTAGAGTGGATGCTCTCACCGGCAACTCAGCCATGCCCGCTCTCCTGCTACAATGTGTCGCGCTCCGTTCCAACGGTCAGCGCACTCCACCCATCTCCTCGATCACACGTTCATTCAGCCCGAACCAAGCCTGCCACTCATGTAGTGTGTACGAGCTACCCTCTGATTGATCGTCGCCCGGGTAGCCCGTCTCCCCCTCCGCGCTGCGGTCAGTGCGGGGGTCTGCGAGCGCGTCCCGGGTTTCCGAGGGTGCGCCGTCCCTGTCTAACGCCCGCCCGTACAACAGCTTCGCTCCTTTCGTATTCCCCTGCCCTTCCCACAACGCGCCGACGTGCATCAGCAGCGGCGGCGAGAAGGGGTAAATGGCAAGACCACCTTCCCCCAACCTGTGTGCGGCTTCGAGATCACCCAACCCGGCCTCGGTCAGCATCGCAAATACGAAGTATGCGGCCGCAGGGCGAGCGCCGCCTTCCAATGCCGAGCGGTAACGGCGAAACACCTCCCGCGCCTGACCGAGAGCCCGCAGCTTGTAGAGGAGGATGCCGTGCGAGAGAAGAAGACGCGGTTCGTCCGGGGCATGCTTCAGCGCCTCTTCAGAAGCACGCAGCGCTTCCGTCGTCCGCCCGGCCATTTCGAGCGCCAGCGCACCATCCGCCAACACGGCCGCGTTCGGCACCGCGGCATTCAACAAACGCTGGAACGACTCGAGTGCGGCAACCGGATCTCCGCGCCACAGCCCGATCAGCCCGCGATGAAAGGTGACATCCAACGCGTCCGGCTCGAGGCTGGACACCTCAGCCCATTCGCGGAGGGCTTCCTCCCACCTCCCCATCCGATAAAAGGTGGCGGCAAGACTGCGGTGCCGTGCGGCGGTGTGATCTGCACGGCCAGCACTACCCGCGTCGCCTGCCCGCCGTGGGTCCTGAATGCGGCCCCGCTCGTCAGCACGGCGGGCGGCATCTAGAAGGAGGCGTTCAACGTCTAGGGAGACGGGGACCAGATCCGGCGACAGGCGTTGGTCCGGCTCGAAGAAGAACGTCCCCTCCGTCCAGAGAAACAACTGGTAAACCGCCTCGCATACCTCGCCGTGTACGGAACGCATGATGTCATCCTGGCTCACCGCACCGCTCCCGGCGAGGAGCTGGTCGAGGCGGTGCTGCGGGTCCCACTGTCGCTGCTGGGTGGCTGCGGCGAGTTGCTGGGGCGTCACCTTGCCTTCCCGGACCAACAGGTCGCCGACGCTGACCGAGCGGTCAGCGACCGCGGCGTGCGCGACAATCCCGTCCACAAGGAAGATCCACCCGGTGTTGTCGACTCCCGTAGCGGAGAGCCGCCCGGTTTTTCGGCCCTGCGCCAGCAACTGCAGGATATCCGGCAGCGGGGTTTCTCCCAGATCACCCCGGATGCCGAGCCGGCCGCCGCCCGTCCGATCCGTGGTCATACCCGGTTAGTCGCCGGGGTAGAACTGCTCGAACTGCACCATGTCCATGAGCACGTCACGCGGCTTTGACCCGTCGGGCGGGCCGAGGACACCAGCGTGGTGGAGCTGGTCTACGATGCGCGCGGCGCGCCCGTAGCCGATCCGCAGCCGCCGCTGCAGCAGCGAGGTAGAGCCGCCCTGCTGCGACATGCAAAGCTGGGCGGCCTCGCGGAACAGTTGGTCGCGATCCTCGAGGGCCTCTTCGGCGGCGCTGCCTCCCGCATCTGCTTCGGTCGAGCGGACGATGTCGAGAATGTCCGCCTCATGGCGTAGCGCAGCCGCTTCGTCCAACTCCGCCTGTTCGCGGTAGAACTTCATCAACCGCTCGGTTTCTTCCGTCGAGATGTAGGCGCCCTGCACCCGGACCGGGTCGCTGCGCCCCGGCGGCAAAAAGAGCATGTCACCATTGCCGAGCAGCGTGTCGGCGCCGTTTTGGTCCAGAATGGTGCGCGAATCGATCTTGGAAGATACGCGGAAGGCGATACGGCTGGGGAAATTGGCCTTGATCAGGCCGGTGATCACATTCACCGACGGCCGCTGCGTCGCCAATATCAGGTGGATGCCGATGGCGCGCGCCTTCTGCGCCAGGAGCGCGAGCGGCTTCTCGACCTCTCCCTGCACCGTCATCATCAGGTCCGCGAGCTCGTCTATGATGAGCACGACGAAGGGCAGCGGCCCGTCCTTGTAGATCCAGCGGTCTTCATCGCCCTCCTCGCCGTCTGCTTCTACGTTGCGGATGGTCTGGCCGTCTTCTACCCGCCGGTTGAAGTCCTGCAGGTTGCGCACCCCGTTGGCGGAGAGCAGCGCGTAGCGCCGCTCCATCTCGAGCACCGCCCATCTGAGAACACCTGCCGCCTCGCTGTTGTCGGTGACGACCGGGTGCCGCAGGTGCGGCAGGTCGTTGTACATCGAGAGCTCGACCATCTTAGGGTCCACCATCAGCAGGCGCAGCGAACGCGGCGAGTGGCGAAAGACGAGCGAGGTGATGACGGTGTTGATGCACACTGACTTGCCCGAACCCGTTGCCCCGGCAATCAGCAGGTGCGGCATGCGCGCCAGGTCGGCAACATAGGGTTTTCCCGAGATGTCCTTGCCGAGCGCGAGCGGGAGCTGCGCCCGGCTGCCGCGGAACTGCGCGGATTCGATCACTTCCCGGAAGAAAACGATCTCCGGCGTGGGGTTCGGCACCTCGACGCCCACGGCTGCCTTGCCGGGAATCGGCGCGATGATGCGGATCGAGGGCGCCCGCATGGCCAGCGCGAGGTCCGAATCTAGCGCGGCGATGCGCGATACTTTAACGCCGGGCGCGGGCGCCACCTCGAACTGGGTGACGACGGGGCCGGTGGTGCGGCCGACGATGTCCCCGGAAATGCGGAAGGTGGCGAGCTTGTCGACGAGCACCTGGCCGAGGTCGTCCAGCTCCTGCGCGCTGCGCGCATCGTTGCCGCGGGCGGGCGCGTCCAAGAGCGTAGATACCGGCATGCTCGCCGACGACGGGTCGCCGGCATCCACGCTGAAAGGCGCCGGTGCCTCTGATGATGGTGCCTTGGCGGTCTTGCGCGTGCGCGCGGGTTTCGATGACTCGGCGACCGTGGCATCCTCATCTTCCCAGGGCGGCGAATCGTCGAACGCCGCTTCCTCCGCCGCGTGTGCGGGGCGGCGTCCCCAGCTCGGCAGGCGGCCGCGGCCGCGCTCGACCAGCCTCCGCGTGCCGCTCAGCGCGGAAAACCCCGCCCCGCCGGCGGTGCGTAACGGGTTCCAGCGCACGGTAGCCACACACAGTGCGGCGAAGCCGAAGCCGAGGATCAGGAGGGCGCCAACCATGCCGAAGGCAGTGGCGAGCAGATCTCCCGATATTGCGCCTGCCCAGCCCGCGAAAGCAGCGGCCGCGTCACCGGGGCGGCCGATCACCCAAATGGCCGGCGGGACGAGCAGGCCCGCACCGGCGAGGAGCACCGTCCACCGCACGGCGCGGACCGTGCGCAGCCGGTCAAAGGCGACCAGTCCCCAAAGTGCGGGAAACACCGGCAACAGAACGGCCGCGGCACCCAGCAGAAGAAAGGCACCGGAGGCCAGGTACCCCCCCGCGACCCCGACGATGTTGCCGGTCGGAAAGAGCCGCGGGCCCGAAGCACCCAGCACCGATGGCGGCACCAGGCTCAGCGCAAGCAGCAACGCGAGTGCGAGCAGCGATAGCCCGAGGAGCTCGCGCCGCTGGTGCTCGTCTAAGGATAGAGACATGTGTTGTCGGAACTGCCCGCGCACTTTACGCAGATGGAAGAGCAAGGTGCCGGTCTTCGAGTACGGGAACGATGGGGTGAAGGTTGCGGCGCGCGCAAAGCTCGAGGTCACCGGTGATACCGGCATCTAGAATACCCCGCCCCGCGGCCGTAGCCTCGAGCATCTGTACATCGAGAGGGAAGCGCGCGGCGAGCGCGAGCGCGGCCCGGGCGGCGTCGTTCAGCTCCCAATCCCCCACCCGCGCTTCTACCAGGCGGCGGGTGATTTCTCCCGCGCAAACCGCATCTTCCAAAGCAAACCGGCGTTCGCGGCCGGAGCAGACGAGCACCGGTTCGGCATCAGAATCGAGAAGTTCCCGGACCACCGCTTCCAGATTCAGTTCGGCGGCGATCAGTACCCGTTTCGCGCCAGACACGGCCGAGAGAGCATAGGTCCCGTTGGTCGTACTCATCACCAAGGTCTTGCCCGCTACGCGGCCGGGGGTGAACTCGCCGGGCGAGTTGCCCATGTCGAACCCCTCGACAGGAAGGCAGCGCCGCTCGCCGCAGAGCAGCACATCTTCGCGCCCGAGGCTGTTCGCCAGCCGCAGCGCCTCTTCGACCGAAGCGACCGGGAAGATAGCCTTGGCTCCCGCCGCGAACGCGGTGACGATGGTGGTGGTGGCGCGCAGCACGTCGATGACGACGACCGTCCGGTCCGCTAGCTCGCCGGGCGCGAGTTCGGCCGGAGTGAAGATCACATCCAGCTTCATCAGGCGGCGGCCTTTTCCGCGACCATCCGCTCGAGGAATTTGGTGTCCACCGCACCGCCCGTAAAGGTGGGGTGCTGCATCACCTCGAGCAAAAACGGGATCGTGGTATGTACGCCTTCGACTACAAAGGATGCAAGCGAGTGGCGCATCCGCGAGATGGCTTCCTCACGGTTCGATGCGTGCACGATCAGCTTGGCCAGCAGCGAGTCGTAGAACGGGGGTACGCGGTACCCAGTATACACATGTGTATCGACCCGCACGCCCGGCCCGCCAGGCGGGTGAAAGGTGTGGATGGTGCCCGGCGACGGAGCGAAGTTGCGCGCCGGGTCTTCGGCGTTGATCCGGCACTCGATCGAATGCCCGCGCAGGTTGATCGTCTCGTCGGGAATGGACAGGCCCAACCCCGCCGCGGCACGGATCTGCTCCTTGACCAGGTCGAAGCCTGTTACCATTTCGGTAACCGGGTGCTCGACCTGGATGCGGGTGTTCATCTCCATGAAGTAGAACGAGCCGTCTTCGTCCAGGAGGAACTCGACCGTGCCCGCCCCCACATAGTCGATGGCCGCCGCGCCGCGCACAGCCGCGTCACCCATGCGGTCTCGCAGTTCCGGGAAAAGCGCGGGCGAGGGTGCTTCTTCTATCAGCTTCTGGTGCCGCCGCTGGACCGAGCAGTCGCGTTCCCCCAGGTGAATGACGCGCCCGTGCTGGTCGCCTAGGATCTGGAACTCGATGTGGCGCGGGCGGGCCAGGTACTTCTCGATGTATACCGTGCCATCGCCGAAGGCCGCTTCGGCTTCGTTGCGCGCCATGGTGAAGCTGCGCGCGAAATCGTCGGCCGTACCCGCGACCCGCATCCCCTTTCCGCCCCCGCCGGCAGCGGCCTTGATGAGCACGGGGAAGCCGATCTCGCGTGCCGCCGCCAGAGCCTCGCTTTCCTCCGCGATGGCATCGGTCCCCGGCACGACCGGCACCCCGACGCTCTGCATGAGGCGGCGCGCGGCCGCCTTATCGCCCATCTGCCGGATCTGGTCCGGAGAGGGGCCGATGAAGGTGATCTGGCTGCGCTGACAGATTTCCGAAAACTCCGCGTTCTCGGCGAGAAAGCCGTACCCGGGATGGATGGCATCGGCGCCGGTGATCTCCGCCGCCGCAAGAATACGGGGGATGTTGAGATAGCTTTCCCGCGCGGCGGGCGGGCCGATGCAGACCTCTTCATCCGCGAAGCGGACGTGGAGCGACTCGCGGTCCGCTTCCGAAAAAACCGCCACAGTCCGCAGCTCCATCTCCTGGCAGGCGCGGATCACCCGCAAGGCGATTTCCCCCCGATTAGCGATGAGCACCTTTCTGAACATCTGTCAGTGCCCCGCGCTGCGCAGATGTGCGGTGGTCCAGCTCAGGTCACTGGCGGACTCGACCCCCGAAACGCGCAGCGCGAACTCACCGGGGTTGGTGGCGTTGTGCATTGCGTCCTCCATGGTGATCAGGCCGCGGCTGTGCAGCGACATGAGGCTCTGGTCGAAGGTCTGCATCCCGTACTGCGTGCCGCCCTCTGCAATCAGGTCGGGGAGGGTGTGCAACTCGTCACCCTCGCGGATGATGTCGCTGATCGCACCCGTATTGATCAGCACCTCGGCGGCCGGCACCCGCCCGCTGCCATCTGCCCGGGGAATCAGGCGCAGCGAGGTGATGGATCGCAGGGCGCCTGCGAGCAGTGCGCGCACTTCGTCATGTTGGTGGGGCGGGAAAAACGAGATGACCCGGCCCACGGTTTGGCTGGCATCTACAGTATGCAGCGTGGACAGCACCAGGTGCCCCGTATTGGCCGCCTTGAGAGCCGTCTCCATGGATTCCAGGTCGCGGATCTCGCCCACCATGATCACATCCGGGTCCTGCCGGAGCACGTTGCGCAATGCCTCGTGGTAGCTCGGCGTGTCGGTTCCCACCTCGCGCTGGCTGATGTACCCTTTCTTGTCGCGCTGGAGGAACTCGATCGGGTCTTCAATAGTGACCACATTGACCGCTTTCTCTTCGTTCAGATGCCGGACCATTGCGGCCAATGCCGTAGACTTGCCGCTGCCGGTGATCCCGGTAACCAGCACCAGCCCGCGCGGGTAGAGAGCGATTTCTTCCATCACCGGCGGGAGTTGCAGTTCGGCGATGGTGGGAATCTCTACGGGGATGGCGCGGAATGCGAAGCCGAGGGTACCGCGCTGCTGAAAGATGGTGATCCGGAAGCGGCCGAGGCCCTGAACGCCAATGGCGAAGTCGAATTCTTTGCGTTCGGCGAGGGTTTCCCGTTGCGCCGGAGTGAGAATTTGCTCGGCAACCCCGCGCAAATCTTCCGAACGCAAGGGGGGAAGGTTGATGTCGTGCAGGGTGCCGTCTACGCGGATCACAGGCGAGCGGCCAACCTTGAGGTGCAGATCGGAGGCCCGCCTGCGCACCATGAGTTCGAGCACGAGCCGCAGGGTGAAGTCGCGGTCCGCGGCCGCACCGCCTTTGGCGGGAGACTGGGGCGAGTTCCACTCCATCAGGCGTCGGTCTCGATGCGGAAGAGCACCTGGCCATACTCGACCGGCTCCGCATTCTCTACGCAAACCTCGCGAACCACTCCGGCAATCTCCGCTTCCAGTTCGTTCATCAGCTTCATCGCTTCGAGAATGCAGAGGGTTTGCCCCTTGGCAACGCGGCTGCCTACCTCGACGTACGAGGGCGCTTCTGGCGATGGCGAATGGTAAAAGGTTCCCACCATCGGCGATTTGATTTCCTTCCAGCCGTTGCCAGCTTGCTCCGCCGGCGGCGCGGGGAGCGGCGCGCCAGCGGAGAGCGGCGTGCCCGCGGCGGCAGTAGCGGGAGGTGGCGCTGCCGGTGCCGGCGAGGGCGCAACGTGCGGTGCCGGTGCGGCGGCGGTGACCGGGCCAGCCGGAGATTTGGAGATGCGGATCTGGGTGGCCCCGCGGCTGATCTCGAGGGAATCCACGCCGCTTTCGTCTACGGCCTCGATCAGGCCGCGTACGAAGTCGAGATCTACGATCTGTCGGCGCTCGCTCATCGGTTCGCTCGCTCTATGTATTTGTCCTCGCGCCGGTCCACGCGGACCACATCCCCCTCCTCGAGAAAGAGCGGCACCTGAACGGTCGCTCCGGTCTCGAGAGTCGCGGGTTTGGTACCCCCCTGCGCCGTGTCTCCGCGCAGGCCCGGATCAGTGCGGGAAATCTCGAGCTCGACGAAGACAGGAAGTTCAACGCTAATCACGCGCCCGTCATCCAGCAGCCCTTCGCACTCCATGTTTTCCTTGAGATAGCGGAGTTGATCCTCGCCAATCACTCCGTCGCTGAGAGGGATCATCTCGAAGGTCTGGGTATCCATAAAGTAGAAGAGCTGCCCGTCTGTGTAGCTGTATTGCACGGGCCGGCGCTCAAGGCGGACCTCGTCTACCTTCTCGCCGGCGCGAAAGGTCTTATCGGTAACAGCACCCGTAAGTACATTCTTCAGCTTGGTGCGGACGAAAGCCCCGCCCTTGCCCGGTTTGACGTGCTGGAAATAGGTAATCGTATAGAGAGTGCCATCCATGCGGAGGACCATCCCGTTTCTGAAATCGGCAGTGGAAGCCACGTTTCTCCTGAAAAAGTTTACCCGGCGCGCGTTTCGCCGGCGGCGTCCCCGAGGTGCGCAGCGAGTGCTCGAAGACCGAGCAGATAGCTCGCCGGACCAAACCCCGCAACTACGCCCAACGCCCTGTCCGCGAGCAACGAATGATGTCTGAATGCTTCTCGTGCCCAAACATTCGAGAGATGAACCTCGACGAAGGGACGGGCGATGGCGATCAACGCGTCCCGCAATGCCACGCTGGTGTGCGTAAAACCAGCGGCATTGACCAGCACGCCGGCCACATCTGGCGCCATCTGCTGCACCGCGCCCACGCACCCGCCTTCACTATTGCTCTGGGAGATGCGAAGCGAAATGCCGAGCTCCCGCGCGAGTGCCGTCAGGCTGTCGTTGATCTGCTCGAGGGTGTGGTAGCCGTACACCTCAGGCTCGCGTTGGCCGAGCAAGTTGAGATTCGGGCCGTGCAGCACCCCGATCGTCAACGCTTCAGACTGCGCAGCCAAGCCTGAAACGATTCGAGATCTTCCTCTGCCTCGTTGTCCGGCCGCGGTGCGGCCGCCGGCGCGGCGTCTGGCCGCCAGGCTAAGAGCCCGGCCAGATACTCGCTTACCGAGGTCGGGGGAGCGACCGTGCCTGCGCCGTCCCGCGTCGGCACCCCCATGCTGGCCGCAACTCCCCCGGGCTCCTCATCCGCGGGTGCGGCGGCTTGCAACTCCCAGACCCGCTCGCCGTCGAACATCCCGCTCAACGAGGTAATGAACAGCTCGGCATCCACATCCAACTCGGCACCCTCCGCGGGTGATGCTCCTTCCGCGTGCCGGTCCTCTTCCGCTTGCGGCAGCGGTGCACCCCCGGCGCCGGCCGGTGCCGCCGCGGCAGTGCCTTCACCGGCGCGGGCGGCGTCTTCCTGCGCTACCACCTCGGCGAGGCGCTTCCGCAATCTTTCGTCGTCCCCTCTGCCGGCGAGCAGCTTGCGGTACACATCGGCCGCGCGATCATAGAAGCCTTGGCGTGCATACAGCTCTGCGATGGTCTCGGTAACAACCGCCGCATCGCCGAAGCCAGGCAAAAGGTCGTCGGCAACATCGTCCGCGTCAATCCACAGGTCGTCGCCGGCAGTGGCGTCGTCTCCGGCGGGTGCGGGTGCTTCTGCCTCTTGCAGTGATATCTCTCCAGCGGGGCCGGAATGCTCCGGCTCCGGGGCTTCGTCCTCCGCCATCGGCCACCCGTCATCCGGGCCGTCCGGGGCATGGCCGGCCGGATCATTCTCCCCGATAGGAGGCGGAGCCGGCGGCGTTGCGCCCGGAACGGGTTCCGCGTCCGCGACAGGAGCTTCCTCGGGCTGAAGCTCCCACCATGCTTTGTCTTCCTCCCAACCCTGGTCGTCGTCCGGCCCGGGATCAGTGATCTGATCCGCGTGCCCGGCAGGCGCGCCGAACTCCGGCAGATCGTCTGGCGGCGGCGGGGGAGCGGGGCGAAGGGCGTCGAGCATCTGGCGCGCCTCTTCATTCAAAGGATCTACGGCGAGCAGCTCGCGGAACCAATACTCCGCCTGCGCCTGCTCGCCCTCTACAGCAGCGAGTTCGCCGAGTGTTCGAAGTGCTATCAGGTTCTGCGGGTCAATGCCGAGCACATGCCGGAACTCGGCTACAGCGGGTCTGGTAGCACCCCGGTCCGCAAAGCAACGCCCGAGTACAATATGAGCGCTCAGGTAGTCCGGGTGACGGCGCAGTCCTTCGCGCAGCAACTGTTCCGCCTGCCCCAGCTCACCCGCCTTGCGATACGCGTTGGCGAGCGGAACGAAGAACCGCCCCGCGGGGTTTTCGGAATGCTTCTGCTCGAGCGTTCGGATCTCGGCCGAAAGCTCTGGCGGAACGTCAGCCATGGGCGCAGGTACGGGATGGGGCGGGAGGCGAGGCCATTCGAGGGGTTGCAAGATACCCGCTTGCCGAGGCAGGTGTCAACCGCCCGCCCCCGCCGCACTGCCATGCGGGGGCATGCAACGGGCGGGTTGCGGGAGTGCCACGGTAAAAAGTAGCTTTGAGAGTTTGCTCGTCTTGCCCCCCGAGGGGTAGCGGGTCGGCTGTTGCCATTTCATTTCTTTTCGGGAGTTTGCGCCGTGATGATGCAGGATCTGCGGGAAAAAACCAAGTGGGTGATGGTGCTGGTCGCCGTTGCGTTCGTCGGGCTCATGGTCTTCGAGTGGGGGATGGACATCACCGGGCGCAACTCGGCGCTAGGCGGCGGTGAGCTCGGGCGCGTGAATAGTGAGCCGGTCGCGTACCAACTGTACATGCAAAACTATCAGCAGCTTTACGACCGGGCGCGCCAGCAGGCGGACGGGCAGCTCTCGCGCGAGGAGATCCGTTCGCTCGAAAACAGCGCATGGGAGCAGGCGGTCGATCAGGTCCTGATCAATCAGGAGCTGGCGCGCCGCGGAATCCGGGCTAGTGATGCGGAAGTTCGGGAAGCGGCGCTGATGAGCCCGCACCCGGACCTGATGCAGAACGAGATCTTCAGAACGGATGGTCAGTTCGACCTGGCCAAGTACCAGCAGTTCCTCGCCAGCTCGGGCGCCAATGAGGAGCTGCTCCTTCAGTTGGAAGGATATTACCGCGAGATGGTGCCCCGCGCGAAGCTCTTCCGGCAGGTGACGAGCGGGATCTACCTGTCGGATGCGGACTTGTGGCGCGCCTGGCGCGATCAGAACGAGACCGCAACCGTCGAGTATGTTGCGTTGGACCCCGAGCAGTTGGTGAGCACGCAACCCGAGATCACTGCGGCGGAGGTGAGACGTTTTTTCCAGGACAACCCAGATCAGTTCGATCGCCCGGCCAGCGCCCGGTTGACGCTCGCGGTGCTCTCGAAGACCGCGACTGCCGCGGACAGTGCGGCCGCATTCGAGCGGGCGCAGCAGGTGCGGGCGGAGATCGCCGGCGGCGCGGACTTCGCGGAAGTTGCCGGGCGGGAATCTGCGGACCCGGGTTCGCGCGGCACCGGGGGAGACCTAGGTACCTTCCAGCGCGGGCAGATGGTGCCTGCCTTTGACCAGGCAGTGTTCTCGCAGCCGCTCGGCGAGCTCTCGGAACCGGTGCTGACTCCCTTCGGCTATCATGTAATTCAGGTTCAGGAGCGGGACGGCGATGAAGCGCGGGCGCGGCACATCCTGATCCCGGTGGAAAAGGACGACGAGCAGTTGGACCAATTGTACGCACTGGCAGATTCGCTCGAGTACCTGTCCGAGCGTGCAGGCATTGCACGGGCGGCGCGCGCGGTGGGTGCGACGGTGCGGAGCGATGTGGCGGTGACGGAGCAGAGTGCGTTTGTCGCCGGCGTCGGCTCTGCGCTGGAAGCGCTCGAATGGGCGCTGGACGAACGAGAAGCCGAGGCGGCAGACACCGCGGCCGTCAGTCCGTTGTTCGAAACCGCGCAGGCATTCTACGTTGCGAAGGTGGAATCGCTGAGCCCGGCGGGGAAAATTTCACTCGAGGAGGCGACGCCCCAGATCCGGCGCGAACTCGTGCGCGAAAAGAAGAGCGAAGCGGCGAGAGAGATAGGCCAGGCGTTGGTGGCCGAAGTGCGCGGCGGCAAGCCACTGGGGCAGGCGGCCCGCGAGCGGGGACTCCAGATCGCTACCACCGGCCCCTTCAGCCGCATGAGCTTCAACCCCGCCCTTGGACAGGCCAACGCGGCGACGGGTGCTGCATTCGGCGTTCCCGTTGGCCAGGTGAGCGATGTGGTCGCCACGCCGGGCGGCGGTTTGTTCGTCATCCGGCCCACGGCTCGTACGGAGGCGGACCGCGCCGAGTGGGAGGCGCAGAAGGCACAACAGCGGCAGTTGGAAACCCTGCAGCTTCAGCAGAGCACTTTAGGCCGGTGGATCGAGAGCCTGCGCAAAGAGGCGAACATTGTCGACAGGCGGGCGGAGGTGCTACAAGCGCCGGCTACCTGAGCCGCAGAGCGGCCGTAGAATCAGCGATCTATGCGAAAAGGGCTCCCGTTTCCGGGAGCCCTTTTCGTTACCCTGTGGAACCGCCTCCCTTTCTACAACCACGCCCGCATGGCGAGCCCCACGACGATGATCCCGATCAAGCTGAGCGCGTTGAGGTGAAATACCAGGGGGCCTAAGGTAAGACCGACCGCAACCAAGTCGATGACCAGCGGCCCGAATGCCGCCGCGATCGACGTCGTGAAGAACACGCGCGCGGCGCTCTCCGGCATGAAGCCCACGGCAAGCTCGGTGAGCAATGCCCCCAGCACCAATCCAATCAGTACCATCAGCAGCAGGCGGCCAATCCGCCTTCGTACTCCGACATTCATCGATTTTCCTCGAAACCGGAATTGGCAAGGCCGCGCTCAGCGGCGACGTTCAACGGCGTACGCGATGCTCGCCCGCAGTGAATCGAGCGCGTCGCTCGGCGGCAGTTCCTTCAAGGCGTCGGCGGCACGGCCGGCGTAATGGCGGGCACACTCGCGGGCATAATCCAGGCCGCCTTTCGCGCGGACAAGAGCCACGACCTGTTCGATGGCCGCATCGGAGGGGTCGGGCTCGGAGAACAGCTCGTCCACCAGCGCACGTTGCGCCGCGGATAGGCGCGGCAGAGCGGCAATCAGCGGGAGGGTGACTTTGTGCTCGCGCAGATCCAAGCCGGAAGGTTTTCCGGTGACCGCTTCATCCGCCGTATAGTCGAGGAGATCATCGGCAATTTGGAAGGCCATGCCGAGCTCGCGCCCGTAACGGCCCAGCGGCTCGCGGCACTCGGGGGTTCCCGCGAGAGCCCCGAGTTCACAAGCAGCGCCCATGAGCGACGCGGTCTTGCTCTGGATCAGTTGGTAGTAGTCGGCCTCGCTGAAGCCGAGCGCGTCGCAGGAGGAAAGCTGGCGCATCTCTCCGACGGACATTGCGTTGGATGCGGCGGCAAGAATGCGGATCGGCTCGACGTCGCCTAGGCGCGCGAGCTCGGAAACCGAACGGGAATACAGAAAGTCGCCCAGGATGAGGGCGACTCGATGGCTCCACACGGCGTTGACCGTCGGCATTCCACGCCGGAGGACCGAGTGGTCGACGGCGTCGTCGTGAACGAGGGTCGCAAGGTGAATGAGCTCGATGATGGCCGCCAGCGTATCCGCACGCGGCGAAGGCTGCCCCCCTACCTCGTTGCACAGCAGCAAAAGCCCGGGGCGGAACAACTTGCCGCGAATAGTTTGCAGATACTGGCTGATTTCACCGACCGGCTCGAAGTCCGCGACCGTGATGCGGCGGATTTCAGCGACGACCGCGTCGAGCCGGGCTTCCACCGGGTGCTGGATCTGGGCGAGCTTCGGCGGCGCGGTGCGGAGCATTTCCTCCCTGCGTGAGCTAGTGACAGGCGGCAAAGGGGGAAAAGCTAAGCGGCAGTCAGTACAATGTCAAAGCGTGAACGGCTCTGGGACCGGGCCGAGCGCCTGGACTCTGGCAGCGACGTCGCGGAAGCGAATGTCGAAGGCGAGGACGCGCTCGTAGAAATCGCGGGCGGCTGCGGTGCTCTCGAACATCTCGTTGCAGCGGCCGAGCCAATAGAACACTCCCACCAGATCTCCTTCGTCGATCTGCGGGAGGCGCACCGCACGCTCGAGTACCTTGGCGGCAAGCGTATACTGCCCCTTCTCGATGAAGCACTCACCGAGGACCTCGAGGGTGGCGAGGGGGTTCGCTCCGCCTTGCAGTGCGACCTGGAACTGGGCGATGGCTTCATCCAGAAGTCCCATATCCTTGAACGCGAGCCCCAGGTCGTAATGGCTCGACGAGTCCTCTACGCCGATGTTCTCGTTCACCTTCTGCCGGAACTGCGACAGCATGTCGGCGAAGTCCCGTTCCTCGTCGCCGCTCGGTTCCTCTTCGGGTACGACGAAACGGGTAGAGGCCGGCGGCGGCTCGTCCTCGAAGATCAAGGCCGCCAGATCCACATAGCCCTCGTCGGCAGCCGGTGCCGCCGACGGCGGCGGGGCCGGGCTGGGGGCGGGAACCGGCGCGCTTTCCGCTGCCGCGACTATTTCGGAGTCGCTCTCGAACGGCGGTCCGAGATCCGGCAAAGGCGATTCGCCTGCGGGGGGAGCAGGCGGTGCGCCGTGTGCACCGGAGCCCGACGAGGCGCCGCTCTTGTCCACGTAAACGGACCATGGTTCATCCTCCTCCGCATCGATGGGCGAAGGGGCAGCGGTTGTATCAGCCTCCCCGTCCGGGGACAAGAAGGGCAGATCAACCGGCTGGTCATCCTCCGCCGCAGCGGAGAAATCAACTCGCTGATCGTCCTCTCGGGCGAGCGAAAAATCCTGAAGCGCCGACGAATCGATCTGGGGCAGCGAGTCTGCCGCCAGATCCGGCCCCTCGTCCATGTAGGCGAGGAAGTCCTCCGGCAGGGCGGGCGCATGCGAAACGTACGCCTCCAGCGAATACGCATCTGCCTCGGCAGCGATCGAGTCTTCGGCCGGGGCATCGAAGTCAGCGGTGATTTGGGGCTCCTCCGCTTCCACCGTGAGCGGTTCCCCGCTGGTAGCGAGCAAGGGGAGCGCCTCCGGCTCGTCCTCGGAATCCCAATCATCCTCGTGTACCGTCGCCTCGAGACCTTCGAGCGGCGAAATCGCCGATGCGAGGTCATCTTCGGAAGCGAAGTCCCAACCGATTGCCGCTCCTTGCTTTACCTCTTCAGACGCCGGGAGCGGGCCGGCGGCAGCCTCCCATTCGGAGGTGTCCTCCGTCCCGGTCTCGTCGTCGTCCGGGGCGGTGACCTCGATGTCGAGGAGCATGCCGTCGTCGGAGAAATCCGCAACCTCGTCAGACGCGGTCGCCTCGAAGCCGGGCAACTGCTCGATTCGGGGCGCCTCGTCATCGGCCTCTCCGATCTCGATGTGGAGTTCGGCGTCGTCCGATTTGCTCTCGGCAGGCAGCCTAGGTGCCGGTGCGGCGGGTGCGGCCGGTGCCGCGGAGTACTCAATGGTGGGAAGCAGATCCAACCCCGGCATGCCTGAACGCGCCGGGGAGGCACCGCCGTTGGCGCGCGCCGCGCCGCCGAGCGCGGAAACATCCGCGCCGGAGTCCATCTCGAGAATTTTCTGTCGCGCCGCGTCCGCCTCGGCACCCCGGTCATGAGACTGCAGATAGCCGATCAGCAGCCGAAGCTGCTCGATGGCCTCGTCGGTTCGGTCGTTGCTGTGAAGTTGGTCCGCAAGCGTCTGGCGGACGGCAACGTCTCCG
>JBBSMO010000003.1:0-19128 GCA_038233155.1 Longimicrobiales bacterium | reverse complement strand
TGTCATCCTGAGGGAGCTTGCGACCGAAGGATCTCCGGGGGGGCAGAATGCAGATCCTTCGCCGGGCTCAGGACGACAGCAGCGGTTCGGGACGAGAGCGGCGAGTCGTGCCCCATCACCGCTGTCCCACGCACCGCTCCCGCCCGGCTGGGCCGAACTCGATCCCAACCGGGCGCAACAAAGCCCTATTTCAGTGCGTACTCGAGGCGGGCGTCAACTTCGCTCCGGCGGGCTCCTTGTGCCGCTTCAGGAGCGCGGAAAGGATGGGCGGAGTGATGAGGGTGGTGAGAATCACCATGATGACGATCACGGAGAACTCCTCCGCTGGGAGCACACCCACGGATCTGCCGATGGTTGCGAAGATCAGCCCCACTTCCCCGCGCGGGACCATGCCCCAGCCTACCAGCCAGCGGTTTACGTCCCCGGCCGCGAAGCCGGCCACCACCTTGCCAAACACCGCGACGGCAGTCAACGCGAGGGAAATGAGGAGAATGGGGAGGTCCATCAGCGCTTCCAGGCTCACGGACATTCCTGTCAGCACGAAAAATATGGGTACGAGAAGGTGCCCGATGGGATCGATGAGTTGTTCGATGTGGCGGTGGTTGTGGTGTTCGATCACCGATTCGACAGCCGCCCTCGTCTCTGGATCTGCCGCAGCGACGCTCCGTTCGAGCTCGAGCACGATCTCCGGTTCTTCGAAACCGGTGAAGTGGACCGGGTCGAGCACGAGCCCCGCGGCAAATGCGCCCACGATGGGCGCAAGCCCGATGGCTCCTGCGAGATAGGCGTAGATGAAGGCAAAGGAAAGCGCGAGGGTGAGCTTCATCCCTGCCCCGCTGCTGATGCGCGAGAGCGCGGAGCCAACGTACGGAGCAAGCAGGTGTCCCAACGCAACCGAAGCGACCAGAAAGAGAACGGCTTTGCCGAGAATGAGCAGCACGGTACCCGAGCTGACCGCCCCCGCGGTTGCAATTGCGGATACGACGGCGAGAATGATCAACCCGATCACATCATCGAAAACGGCAGCGCCGAGAACGATCTGCGCCTCCTTGAGGTGCAGCTTGCCGAGGTCCCGGAACACCCGCGCTGTGATGCCCACCGAGGTAGCGGTCAGTGCGGCCCCGAGAAAGAGGTGCCCGTTCGAAGAAAGGTTCGGCAGCAACACCGGCCCCACTACGTACGTCCCCAGTCCGAAAGGCAGCACGACCCCGACCACCGCGACTGCGAGTGCTTGCAGGCCGACCCGCCGCATTTGGGCAATGTTGGATTCGAGCCCCGTCTGAAAGAGCAGGATGATCACCCCCAGCTCCGCCAGGAACCTGAGAATCTCGTCATCCGTCAGCGGTTCGAAGACATCGACTCCCACCATGACGAGATTGCCCAGAACGACACCAATGACGAGTTCGCCGAGGACTGACGGCTGCCCCCACTTCTCGACGAGGCCCGAAAACTTGGCGGCCAGGAGGATCACCGCGATCCAGAGGAATTCGGGTCCGATGGTATGGGCGCCCTCTTCCGCCTGTGCGATGACCGGCTGTACGAACCCTACGACAGCGGCGGCAACCAAGACCACAACCGAGAGGCGTCGCGGAGCGGGCCGGAACCGCTCGGGGATGTGCGGGAGCAGCTTGAGCATAGAGCGGGTAGCTGGGCTGGAGTTGGTGTTCTGGTGCAGCGGCAGAATAGCTGGGAGCGACGAAGATACAGGAGGGTTCCGCCAGCCGCAATTCGGCGGCAGACGTAGCAAAGAGGCGGGTAACATAGAAAAAGCCCGGGGGGAAACCCCGGGCTTTCAAGTGGAGGTGAGGGGAGTCGAACCCCTGTCCGCCTACCGATCCCTCGCTGCCTCTACGTGCGTATTCTGCTGTTCATTTTTCTCACTCGGTCAGCAGCCAGCAGAAAGCTGATCTCGAGCCAGCCGCGAGAAATCTCGCCCGACGCGTCGCGACACCGACACCGGACCAGCCTGATACAATCGTCGCCCGTTGACCCGCCTCAGGCGCGGCTTGCCAACGAACGGGTGCATCACCAGCGCGAAGCTTGGTTACGCAGCCAGTGCGAAGTTATCGTTCGCAGTTACAACTATTTCCCAGAGGTTTAACGAGGAACCTGAGAACCTCGGCACGCAGCATCGACTTCACGATACACGTCGAAACCATGACACCCCCAATACCGTCAATTGTCAAACTTGGCAGGAAAGATAACCCATGCCGCTCGCCCTGTCAAGCGGGAGCTGTTGTCAAAGCATTCCGTTGCAATGAGTTCCGCCCTGCTTTGCTTGCTTCGTCGCACCCGTGGCGTTAGCTGTTCCGTTCTCGTGGTAACGACGCAAGCATGGTGATTCGTGATGCGGCGACCGCAGCACCGAAGCCATTATCTATGTTCACGACGGTGATTCCAGAGGCACAACTGGCGAGCATGCCAGCCAGCGCGGCGTACCCGCCGGCGGAAACCCCGTACCCGACACTCGTCGGAACCGCAATCACGGGGCAGCGAACCAGGCCTCCCACTACGGAGGGGAGGGCTCCTTCCATTCCGGCAACGGCGATGATCACAGCCGCGCCCAGCAACAAGTCAGAGGATGCGAGGAGCCGGTGCAGGCCGGCCACCCCTACATCGGAGAGCCTGAGCACAGCGTTGCCGTACGCGGCGGCAGTAACCGCTGCCTCTTCGGCCACGGGAAGATCGCTGGTTCCGGCGGCAACGACGAGGACGGGGCCTTGTGCCGGAGCGGCCGCTTCCACGGGCGGGAGAAACGCCGTGCGCGCTACGCTGTTGATCTCAATTTCCGGGAGCGCGGCAGCGAGCGCGTCGGTGGCGGGGCTTGCCAGGCGGGTCGCCAGCAGGCCATCTCCCTTGCTGGCAATGCTTTGGGCGATGGCGACAATCTGGTCCGGCGTCTTGCCTTCGCCGTAAATTACCTCCGGGAACCCATGACGCAGCCCGCGATGGTGATCTACCGTGGCGAATTCCAGATCCTCGAGCGGCGCCCACTGCAGCCGCCGCTCCGCCTCGGCAACGCCGAGCCGGCCGGCCTGGACCTGTTCGAGGAGATTCCTCAGCTTGGCAGGGGTCACGCCGCCAGCGCCATCGCTTCGTTCAGATAGGCTTGCAAAAGCTGTTCTACTTCCCCTAGCGAGGTGATTCCGAAGAGCTCCTGCCGAAGCAAGCGGCCGTTCGGCAGGCCCTTGGTGTACCAACCGAGGTGCTTGCGAAATTCGAGCATCGCCTTGTGCTCGTCATCCTCCCACGCGATTGCGAGGCGGGCATGCTCGAGCACGACCGCGAAGCGCTCGGCAGCGCCAGGCGTGGGTGGTATCGCTCGCCCGTCTAATGCGGCGCGCGCCTGCCCGAACACCCATGGCGCGCCATGACTACCCCTGGCGATCATGACTCCGGCACAACCGGTCTCATCTCGCATGCGGGCGGCGTCGCCTCCTGCCCAAACATCCCCATTTCCGACCACTGGAATGTCCAAAGCTTCAACCGTCGCCGCGATCTCCCTCCAATCCGCTACCCCGCTGTACATCTGCGTACGCGTGCGCGCGTGAAGCGTTAGAACCCTGACGCCGGCTTCCTGGCACCGCAAGGCGATCCCGACAGGGTCGCGCGTTTCCTCGCTCCACCCGCTGCGGACTTTGGCGGTCACCGGGCAGGAGACAGCGCCAATCACCGCGCGGATGATCGACTCGACGAGATCCAGATCGCGCAGGCAACCCGAGCCACCATTCCGCTTGACGACCTTCTTGACCGGGCACCCGAAGTTGATGTCGATGAAGTCGGGCCCGTAGACATCTTCGACCAACGCCGCAGCTTCCGCCATCGCGGCGGGATCCGCCCCGAATATCTGCACACCTATAGGGCGCTCTTCATCGCGGAAGCGGAGGTACGAGTGGGTGCGGCTGTCGTGGCGTCGGATGCCTTCCGCCGATACGAACTCGGACACGACCACGTCCGCGCCGAACCCGCGGCACAGCCGCCGGAACGGCGATTCGCTCACCCCGGCCTGCGGGGCCAGGAAGAGGGGGGTGCGGCCGCGGCCGAAGAGAGAAAGATATTCTGTTCTCATGATGCGCAGAATATAATCTGGGAGCGAAAGCCGCTCAACCCGGCCAACAGTTGCGGAATGTTGCTTGCCGGGCTTTGACATGCAGCGGGAGCAAAGGTACATTGGCGCAGCGTTGGGGGCCGGTTCTCCCCAGCTTCCCCAAAGAGACAACATACCATGGAACTTCGGGAATTCTTTTCCCCCTCGGTCGTCAAGCTCGATTTAGCCGCTGAAACCAAGGACGAGGTGCTCAAGGAGCTGATCTCACTGCTAGATCTGGATGAGAAGTCGGAGGGCATCCTTTTCAAGATGTTGAAGCGGCGCGAAAACCTCGGTTCAACCGGAATCGGCAAGGGTCTCGCCATCCCTCACTGCCGGTCGCTGGTCGTGAACCGGCTGCGGGTGGCGTTCGCTCGCAAGCCAGCCGGGCTCGATTTTCGTGCCATCGACGAACAGCCGGTGCACAACTTCTTTCTGATCGTTGCTCCGCCGCTGGAGGTGTCGAACCAGTATCTCCCCGTTCTCGGCAAAATTGCCCAGTTCTCGAAAGAACCTGATGTAACCGCGAAGCTGGAAAACCTAACCTCGGCCGAGGAATTCATCGCGCTGCTCGAGGAAAAAGGCGTCTAAGCCCACCAGGGAGATACATGCACGGAGAATTGGAAACGCTGCTCGAGCTTCAGGACTTGAAGATGCAGCGTAAGGAGTTGGACCCAGCGATTACGGCAACGCGGGAGATGGAAGAAGAGGTGTTCAACGTGCAGATCGAGGACGCACTGGAACAACTGGACCTGAAGATCGAGGAGATGGAAGGGTCGCTGCGGGCGGATGTCCGTAGCCGCTACCGCCGCTTAGCGGGCCGGCAAGGCCGGCCAGTAGTGCCGGTAATCGGCGGCACCTGCTACGGCTGCTTTGTCTCCATCCCCACGGCAGTAGCCTCCGGCGGGGATCGCAACAGCGAACTCCGCGCGTGTGACAATTGCGGGCGCTTCCTCTATCTGATCGACTGAGCAGTCGCTCAGCAGGCGCTGTGCGAGCCCCGTAAGTACAAAGGCCGGCCAGGATATCTCATCCTGGCCGGCCTCTGCGTCCAAACCACGGAATTCTCAAACGGGGCCGCGCCGGCACCACCAACTTGAGCGTGGCCGACTTGCCGCTGACCCACATCTCGCAGTAGTAGGTCCCTGACGGCACCTTCCGGCCAGCCGTGTCCTTGCCATCCCAATACGCTACTTTCCGCCCCGCTGTCGTGTACGGGAGATTCAGCAGGGGAAGAGCCCTGCCCTTCGGGTGGTCCATCGCGACAGGTATTGCAACCAACTGACGAAGTACGTTGACGATGCGGATGGTGACCACGCCGGTGTCACCTCGCGCAAAAAGTGCCTCCTCGAGTACAAAGGGGATCCAAGTAGTCGAATCTACGGGGTTTGGTGTGTTCGGCTCGAGATGGAAGCCGGCCGAACCCCCCAACGGCGGCGGGCCGCGAGAATCCTGCGCGCATGCCGCCGCCGGACGCAATGCGCCGCAGCAGAGGAGCAGCAATATGATCAGCCGGCCAGCACTCATGCGGGCAATTTAGCGGGCAAAGGGTAAAGGTAGAGGGCGGCGCTCCCGACCCATGGACGACCGGCAGCGCGGCACGGTTGCAGTATCGCTCTCCTCGCGAAGCCGGTCAAGCAACGACGGGCAGCACTCCCTCCTGCACGGGAGATACGTACGCCCCGCCACGTTCTGCGTTCCATTCCCTGGAAATTAGCGATCAGCGAGATGGTGTAGCAGAATATTCCAGGAGCGCAACGGTCGGTCGTGAGCAAGGTGGGCAAGGGTGTAGCTGCGGAAGAGATCTCGCTGAAGAACCGGGTTTCTGTGTGCACCCGCCGGCGGCCACGGGCCAGCAAGCAGTTCTGCCAGTTCGCGCATCGCGCCTTCCGGAATCGCCCGCCCCTCCGGCCGACAGCGTGCACAGGCTACCCCGCCCTCTTCTATGTTGAAGCGCACAGCCGGGAACCCATGCACGGCGCTCCCGCACGAGACGCAGGCGTCCAGGCGCGGCCCAAAGCCCAGCAGCACGACCACCCGCCATGCCGCGGCGAGAATGACAAAGTCGAGGTGATCGGCCCCAGCCGCCGCTGCAATCGCATCCCAAGCTTCCCCTGCGAGCGCGTACAGGCGGGGGTTGGGGTCTTCGGTGGTGAAGCGCAGGAGGAGCTCGGCAATGAGCGAAGCACCGGCAAAGGCTGCGACGTCCTGCCCCAGGCTCTGGCGGCTGCGGATCAGGTCGAACCCGGACAG
Organism: Longimicrobiales bacterium; assembly: GCA_038233155.1. Taxonomy (GTDB): domain Bacteria; phylum Gemmatimonadota; class Gemmatimonadetes; order Longimicrobiales; family Longimicrobiaceae; genus JBBSMO01. Next base: position 12,788 of record JBBSMO010000003.1, on the reverse strand, counting down.
GGTCAGCAGATCCCGCCCCTCCCGCACGTATACGGTGCTGATTCCCTCCGTGAAGGGCTCGAGCAGCCCCCCGAAGCGGCTCTTCGGCCGGAGCGCGCCCTTTGCTATCACTGAGCGAAGGCCTAGATCGCGGGTGTACAGCCGGAGAATTTTGCTGGTGTCACTGTACCGGAAAGCCTGCAGAACTAGAGACGGAGACGACCGGATCGCCACGACCGCCTCAGCCTGCGGCCGCGTCCGGCATGGCTTTCGGCCGGCGGGCAGCCGCCGCCGCTCCACCGGTGAGGAGAAGCAGGAGAACAGCCACCGCAGTCCAGCGCGGATCCAGCGGAGCACCGGCGGCACTCGCTTGTTTTACAATGATGCGGTGGCCAGCACTCAACTTCGCACCAGTGAAACGGCGCAGCGTTTCGCCTTCCGCGGCCACAGCACCCCCCGGTGCGAGGCCGCTTACGGCGACATCTCCCGCTGGGTCGCGCAGCAGCAGGTTCATGATCTCCGTCGCCTCCCCGACTGGCAGGGCAGCGACGCCGTCGCGGAGCCGGTACCGGAGCAGCAGGTCGCGCGCGCCCGGCGGTACGGCAGAGGTGACGAGTACACGGTCGCCCACCCGCTGAATGTCCTCCGCGGCAACGTCGCTGTCGCCGATCTCGAAGTCCGTGGCCCCGGGGGGCAACGGGTGCTGCCAGGTGGGTGCTCCGTAGGCGGAGACGACGGTGAGGCTTCCCGCGTTCTCGATGCGCAGCAGCTCATCTACCTCCCAGCCACCATCGGGCCGCGGCAGCATGAGAACATTGCGGCGGCTCAGCAGAACCGGCGGAGCGCCCGCCACGCCAGCACCGATGGTATCGAAAACCTCTAGGTTGTAGTCAGTGCCTGTATCGCCGGGGTGCAGCGGCCGCCCGAAGTAGCGGATACCGCGGAAGGTCACCGCCGTGAAGAAAACCGTGAAGCCGGCGGTATCGGCCGCGGGAAGGCGGAACGAGAAGGTACCCGCGGCATCTGTCCGAACGCTGTCGAGCGCCCCGGCGGCACCCTGGGTGACCCGGTGCAGGGTAACCGGCGCTCCGGTTACGGGCGTGCCCTCGAGAAGCACCTGTCCGCGCAGCGCACTGGGGAACGCAGCAGTGCCGGCGGAGGCGGGAGGCTCGCGCGCTGGCGGAGTCTGGCCGCCCAGGCCTGCCGGTACCAGCACGAGCAGCGCGGCAATCAGGCGGAACAGGTGCAACCGCTTCAGGGGTTGAAGCGGCCGAAATCCTCGGGATTCATCTTGCGGAGATACTCCTGCAGCTCCTCCGCCGTCATCTCGGGATTAATAGCCGAGGCCGCGTCTCCGGCTTCCTCTACTGCTTCGGCCATTTCGTAGGTGGTCGCGCCCAGGAGGTCCTCGGCGGCGAAGAGGCGGGCGCTGCAGCGGAGCGCAATCGCGATGGAATCTGATGGTCGCGCATCAATCGAGAAGAGCTCGTCCCCCCGGCGAACGACCATCTCTGCGTAGTAGGTGTTTTCCTGCACCCGGCTGATGAGAACGCGGTTCAGCGCTCCGCCCAAGCCGCGAATCAGCGATGCCGCCAGGTCGTGCGTGAGCGGCCGCCCCGAGTCGATCCCGGCAAGCTGCATGGCGATCGCAGCCGCTTCGGCATGCCCGATCCAGATGGGGAGCACGCGCTCCCCGTTCATCTCCTGCAGAATCACCACGGGGGTTTTGGAAGATTGGTCCAGCCCCAGGCTCTGCACCCGCACCTCGATCATTGGGTTCCTTTCCAGCGCCCGTCAGGTAGATTGCCGGCTTGCTTGGGTACACCCGCCGGGCAGCGGCGGTCCGGCGTGATGCCACCTAGGCTCATCTGTTCGCGGCGCTCTTCAATTCATCCGTACGGTTGAGCTGCTCCCACGGGAAGAGCAACACCTGCTTGCCGTTGGCACGCACCGTCTGGGGTTCGCGCCCGAAATGGCCGTACGCCGCGGTCGCACGGTATATCGGGTTGCGGAGCGCGAGCGTTTCTATGATCGAGTTGGGCCTGAAGTCGAATACCTCGGCCACAGCAGCCGCGAGCGCTTCGTCCGAAACGGTTCCGCTCCCGAAACTGTCCACCCGCACCGACACCGGCTCGGCAATCCCAATGGCGTAGGCAAGCTGAATTTCACACCGTTTCGCTAGTCCGGCGGCTATCACGTTCTTGGCTGACCAGCGCGCAGCGTACGCAGCCGAACGGTCTACCTTGGTCGGGTCCTTTCCGCTGAAGGCACCCCCGCCATGCCGGCCCATGCCGCCATAGGTGTCCACGATGATCTTGCGGCCGGTGAGGCCGGCATCTCCGTGCGGCCCGCCAATGACGAAGCGGCCGGTAGGATTCACATGGATCGTGCAATCATCAGGATCGAACAGACCCTCGGGCATCACCGGCTTGACTATCCGCCTGATCACCGCCTCGCGGATTTCCTCCAACGTCAGGTCTGGCGAGTGCTGAGTGCTCACGACTACCGTCGCCACCCGAACCGGCTCGTCATTTTCGTACTCTACGGTCACCTGGGCCTTGCCGTCGGGCCGGAGCCAGGAGAGCGCCCCGCTCTTCCGCGCCTCCGCCAGCCGTTGCGTAAGACGGTGGGCCAGCAGAATGGCGGTAGGCATGTAGGCGTCGTTTTCGTCGGTTGCATAGCCGAACATCATCCCCTGGTCACCGGCGCCTCCGGTATCGACGCCCATGGCAATGTCCGGCGATTGCCGGTCTATCGTAGTAAGTACGGCGCAGGTCTGGCCGTCTATGCCGTACGCCGAATCCGTGTAGCCGATGGACTTTATGGTGCCGCGAACCACCTCTGGAATGTCCACGTAGGTGTCGGTGGTGATCTCGCCGGCTACCACCGCAAGCCCGGTGGTCACGAGTGTTTCGCACGCAACCCGCCCCGCGGGGTCGTGCTCGAGAATTTCATCCAGAATGGCATCGGAAATCTGGTCGGCGATCTTGTCCGGGTGCCCTTCAGTAACAGATTCAGAGGTGAAAAGCTGTCGCTGTGCCAATGGATTCAGTTGTGGGTGTGGGAAGCTATGCGGGCGGAAGATAGCCGTACGAAAGGCGAAAGCCAACCGTCAGTTGCTCATGAAGAGCGAGAGATCGATCACATCGCCCAAACCCGCGGTGAGGATGGCGACGACTTCGGCCGGTGTGCTCGCCGAGAGGGCCGCGGCGACCGCTTCACGGGCATCACAGCGATTCACCGAGCGAATCACCTGTTTGATCTCGCCCAGGGCCGCGGGGCCGACGCTGAGCGAGTCGATCCCCATTCCGATGAGCATGAACGCACCCAATGGATGGGCGGCGAGTTCGCCGCACACACTCACCTCGAGACCGGCACCGGCCCCTGCTTCCGCAACCTGGAACAGGAGGCGAACGACGGATGGGTGAAACGGGTTGTAGAGCCCGGCGAGCCGCGAGTTTCCCCGGTCCACAGCCAAGGTGTACTGCACGAGATCGTTGGTGCCAATGGACAAAAAGTCGACATGCCGCGCCAAGGCTGGCGAAGACAGCGCGGCAGCCGGGGTCTCGATCATCGCCCCGAGGGTGTAGCCGCCGGGCGCTTCGATCCCACCGTCGTGGAGGGCCAGCAGCGATTCGTCGAGGTGCCGACGCGTCTCCTCGATCTCGCGGATCTCGTTGACCAGCGGGAGCATGATGCGAATATCGCCCGCGACCGAAGCGCGCAGAAGCGCTCTCAATTGCGCGCGGAACATTTCCGGTTCATCCAAGCACACCCGTATCGAGCGCCAGCCGAGAAAGGGATTCTCCTCGGGGGGCATACGCAAAAATGCCGGAAACTTGTCACCGCCTAGATCGTAGGTGCGAATCACAACGGGAGCATTGGGAAAGGTCTCCGCTACGCTGCGATAGGCGGCGTACTGTTCGTCTTCGGCAGGAAAGCTGTTGCGCCCGACGACGAGGAACTCGGTACGAAAAAGCCCGATGCCCTCAGCGCCGTGTGCGCGCGCCCCGCCGGCTTCACCGGGAAGATCGATGTTGGCGCGGAGCGCGACCCGCACGCCGTCGCGGGTGACAGAGTCAAGATGCGCAACCAGCAGCAGTTCCTGCTCCCATTCCCGAATTTGAAAATCACGCTCGCGGTAGGCGGTTTTCTCCGTTTCCGCCGGGCCGATGATCAGCTTCCCTGCCCTGCCGTCCAGGATCAGCTCCTGCCCCGTCTCCACCTGTTGGGTGATGTTGGACAGGCTGGCCACACAAGGAATGTGGAGCGAGCGGGCGAGGATGGCGCTGTGGGAGGTACGGGTACCGCCCTCCATCGCAATTCCCAGAACGTGCTCGGGGTTCAACTGCACCGTCATACTGGGCGTCAGGTCCTTGGCGACCAATATGACGCGATCCTCACCGTGGTACCCTTCGAGCCCCGGTTCCGGCATTCCCATCAGGTGGCGCATCACCCTCGAGTGGATGTCCAGCAAGTCATTGAGCTTGTCGAGCACCATGGGGTGAGCGGTGTGCGACCACTGCGCCTCCCATTCCAGCACGCGCCATTCGAACGCCCGCTCGGCCGTGAGAAAGTTGTTCCGAATCGAGGCGATCGTAGCCTGGATCAGCGCCGGGTCCTCGAGCATCATGATCTGAGGTTCGAAGATTTGCGCCTCTACGGCGCCGACCTGCTCGCGCGTTTGCTCCTGCAGCTCGCGCAACCGCGTTTTGCTCGCCTCGCAGGCCGCTATGAACCGCTCGACTTCGGCGTCGACCGCTTCAGGATCGATGCCGGCGCCGGCGGCGGCCTCCGGTACCTCCGCCCGCAGTACGTGGGCATTCCCAATGACGATGCCGGGCGAAGCAGGGATTCCGTCGCGGATCGAACTCACGGTGCGCTATTCCTCTCCGAAATGGCTGTCGACCAAGGTAGAGAGCGCGTCCAGAGCGGCTTCCGCGTCCTCGCCGGTGGCGCGGATGGCGAGGGTGCTCCCGTGCTCGGCGGCGAGCATCATAACGCCCATGATGCTTTTGCCGCTGACTTCGAGATCTTCCTTAGCCACCCAAACCTCGGCGCTGAAGCGGTTCGCCACCTTGACGAACTCGGCCGCGGGGCGCGCATGGAGCCCGTGCTTGTTGCGAATGACAACCTGGGTAGATTTTTCCATTCCCTCTATGGTCCGGCGAGCCCGAGGCTGACGCCGATGATCCAGAGTATTGCGAATGCCGCAAGCAAGCCGCGGCGTACGCGCGGGCCGAGCCAAAAGCCGGCAGTGGCGGCGGCGGCGGCGAGAGCTGCATCTCCCTTGCCTCCCGGCACGGCGGTCACGGCAAGCGCAAAGCAGAGCCCCGCGAGCAGCGCGCCAGCATCTCCCGCGCGTTTTCCTAGCACGGAGAAAGGGGCTTCTCGCAGGCGTTTGGCCACCGCGAGCCCGTTCCGCAGACCGGCCTTGGTTCCCCAAACCCGAACGTAAAGGTGAAGCGAGTTGTAGACGATGAGAAAAACGCCAATCGCCAGCCACCACGGCGCTCCGAGCAGAAGCAGCATCACTCCCGTCAACGCCGACGCCGGGCGCCAGGCACTCCAGAACAACTGGTCACCTATCGCGCCCAGCGATCCGCGCAAGGCTGCCTTGAAGCGCAGAATCAGCTCCGGGTCGGTGCCTTCCGCCTCGAGCCGTGCGATCGCGGCAGCCGCCAGCCCCGCGAAGTAGGGATGGCAGTTGAAAAGCGTGCTCTGGCGATGCAGCGCCGCGCGTATGCGGGCGTCGTCGCCGGCGAAGGCCATCCGGAGCGCAGGGATTAGGACGAATGCGAAACCTGTGCCGATCAGCGTCTCGTAGTTCCAAGACCCCTGAACGGCGAAGCTCCGCCATACGATAGCGCGAGTGGCACGCCGCTCGTCCATCAACGGAATACGCCCAGCAGCAGCCCGGCGCCGACGCCCGCCGCAAAGAGCAGCACCCGGTACCCGCCGCGGAACAGTTGCAGCGTCGCGGCGAGCGCGCCGGCTACGCCTGCGGCCACCGCAACGCGGACAACGTTGTCCGGCAGCATCCAGTGTGCGGCGACCCAGGGAAGCAGCCACACCAGCCCTGCCAGCCCCAACGCGACAAGCGCAGTTCCACGGAGCCAATCTAGCGACAGCGCCACAAGGTGCTGCCGTTGAACATTGGCAGGGTCCGAGCGGCTATCCGGCGTCAGGGCAATGTGGGTATTGAACTGGCGCAGCGCGCGAACCGTCTCGCCGCCCACGCGCTCGTAGGCGAGCGAAAAAACTACGCAGGTCAAGAGGGCACCTGGCGTGGCGAAAAGTGCATACCCCGCCCCGGCCACCACCGAGGCAGGCCCAGCCTCGGGGTAGCGCGACGCCCCGACTGGCAGGACCATCAGGTTGAACGCCTCTAGGACCAGCCCGATAGCCGCACCGGCGGCTGGGTCTCCCAGCAATGCCCCCGCGACCGTCGCTGCCACGAGCGGGCGCGAAATCATGATCTGTCCCAACGACGTAGTATCTACGGCGACCCACCCGCCCCAGAGGCAAACGAGCAAGAAACCCGAAAGGGACAACATCATCGGTCAGGTGCTGAGGTCGGCCAGCGGCACCGCGCGCGAGGTCGGCAGATCCCGCGCGGTGAGAATCGCGCCGCCTGCGGCTACCGCTTCGAGCTGCCGGCGCTCGCCAGGCGTGAAGTATAGATAAGGCAACGCCTGTTCGCGGCCCTCCGCATGGTGAAGCCCGCCGAGGTTGACCGGTTGGCCCTCGAGAAAGCGGCCGTCCGCCAGCGCGGCGAGAGCATCGACGGTCCGCACCAAGAGGATGATGGCCTCCGGGCACTGCTGCCAGGCCGCCCACTCGTGCCGCGCAGTGGCCGCCGAGACGAACTCAGCCGCAATTTCCGGCGGGACTCCCAGACAGTAGAGCTCCTGCTCCCACGGGCTCGAGGCAAGCTCATCATCGATCACTACCATGCGCTTTACATGGAGCTTCGCGCCCCACCCGACGACTACCTGGCCATGAATGAGCCGCTCATCCAACCGTAGCAGCACAATGGGCATTTCCTGAATCCTGGTTCGGGCTTCCAATAATTCCGCACCGGCCCTTTTCGACCAAACGGGCTACGAGCTCCGGGAGCGGAAGGTCGCGATGAAAAACAAAGTCGAGCAGCAACGGGAGATTGACTCCGCACACGAACGCGGTGTCGGGACGTGACATCGCGATTTTGCGGGCTGCGAGGGCGCAACTTCCGCTCGGCAGATCTGTAAGGAGCAGCGCCGGAGCGTTGCCCGCGGCGGTGCGCACAGCATCCATCAACCCTTCGGGGCCGCGCCCCTCGTTGCTCACCGCCACCAGAGTACCGGGCTCGGCCCCGGCGATCTGGGTGACGGCCGCCGCGAAACCGGCGGCAAGAGTGGAATGTCCGATGATCAATCCCCGCACCGGCTCACTCATAATCCTCCTCGAGGTACTCGCCCGCAGGGCTCATCTGCCGGCGCAGGCGCTGATCGAACAGCGCCGCTGAATCTATGCCCGCGTAGCGCAACAGGTGGTTCATTGCGACTACCTCCGCAATCACCGTGATGTTCTTACCGGGGTTCAGAGGAATCGCCACCTGGGGCAGCGCCACTCCGAGCAGATCGGCGGTGCGGCGGTCTAGGCCGGTTCGGTCGTAGCTCGCATTTTCGTCCCACACCTCGAGCTGCACGACAACCTCGACGCGCTTCTGCTGGCGAATGGCGCGCACTCCGAAGAGCGCGGCCACATCGATGATCCCAATCCCGCGGATCTCCATGTGGTGCCGCTGCAACTCGTGCCCCCGGCCGATCAGCACCTCTTGGCCGCGGCGGATGATCTGCACCGCATCATCCGCCACCAAGCGGTGGCCGCGCTCGATCAGGTCTAGCACCGCCTCGCTTTTCCCGATGCCGCTCTTGCCGATGACGAGGAGGCCGACTCCGTACACGTCCGCCAGAGAGCCATGCACAGTGGTCCGCGGCGCGAAGCGCTCCTCGAGAAATGGTTTGATGCGGTTGTAGAACTCGGAGGTCGCCAGCGCGGTTTGAACCACTGGAATGCCACGCCGGTTCGCAATATCGAGCAGCGGCGGCGGCGGTGCCTGATTTTTGGTAATGAAGACCACCGGCATATCGAACGAAAAGAAGGCTTCGATCGCCTGGGCGCGCCGTTCGATTTCCAGAGAATTGAGGAAGGCAATTTCGGTTTCCCCGAGCACCTGCACCCGCTCCGAAGGAAAGCGCTCGGTATAGCCGGTGAGTGCCAACCCCGGGCTCGAAATCTCCGGCCCGCGGATGACGCGCGACAGCCCGCGCTCCTCGGTGAGCAGAGCGAGAGCGAGCGCCTCATGCTTTCTGCTCAGCAGGTCTTCCACGCACAGCGGCTTCATGTCGCTGCCGCCCCGGCGATTCTAGCGGCAGCTCCGGGCTGCTCGCCGAGAACGCCGAGCAGATGCTCTTCGGTCAGCGCTGCCGCACGATCCCAACTGAAGCGTTGAGCCCAGCGGAGCGCACCCTCGCCCAGGCGATAGCGCAACGCCGCGTCCGCGGCCAAGGAGGCCATAGCGGAAGCGAGCGCTCGTGTGTCGCCATGGGGAACCAGGAGCCCCGTGGCTTGGTGGATGACCGACTCGCGCAGCCCCGGCGAGTCGCTCGCCACGGTCGGTGTTCCGCACGCGGCCGCCTCCACATTCGTGATTCCCCACCCTTCGCGGGGCGAGGTATACACATTAGCCCAGGCGCGCCGCAGCAGGTCGCGCTTTTCGGTTTCACTGACGAACCCGCGAAATTCGACCCGGTCCGCAATTCCGAGCCGGTCTGCCAGCGAGCGCAGCCGCCCGTCGCATGGGCCTTTGCCCGCTATGACCAAGCGGGCCAACGTACCCCGTTGCTTCAACTCGGCAACCGCGCGCAAGATCAGGTCAATGCGCTTGTAGCGGCGCAACCGGCCTACGTACGCGAAGGTGGGTACATCGAAGCGCGGCTGGTCTCCGGGTGTGAGAAAGTCGAGGTCGACACCGTTGTGGATCACTGAGATGTCCTCGCGCCGCAGGCCGCGCCGGGCCAAGTCGTCTGCCGTGCTCTCGGAGACTGCCTGCACGGGAAGCCCGCGGTAAAAGCGGGGGATGGTCTGTTCCAGCAGCCAGGTCGCGGCGGCGACCGGTGCGCTCGCTTCCCTGAACGCTGTCGCGCCGAACAAGTGGTGCACCAGGAGCACAACTGGGCTAGCCGCCCAGCGCGGCGTGTACAGCGGCGCCTTGTTCAGATCTTCCACCGTGATGTCGAAGCGGCGCGCGGCGAGTTCGCGCCTGAAGCAGGCAGGGGCGGCGGTGTTGAAGGTGAAACGGCTTCCGGCGCGGAAGATGGTCATCCCGTCAGCTTCGGCGCGCGAAGGGGCGGAGCCCCACCCCGACACGAGCAGTGTTACCGAATGCCCGCACGTCGCGAGGCGGCCGAAGATCTCGTGCAGGTGGATCTCAGCCCCGCCGGACTGCGGGTTGGCGCGGTCCTGCCAGTTCACGACGAGCAGCTTCACCGCACTCCCGGTGCGGCTTCTTGGCGCGGTGCGCGTGCGACGGCATCGAGCACGCCATGCAGAAACCGCGCACTCTCAGGCGTGCCGTAGCGATCAGCCAAACGCATCAGCGCTCGCATCGTATCGCGCGGCGCGATGTCGGGGAGGAAAAGAATTTCCGCGGCTCCCAGCCGCAACAGATTCCGGTCCACCGCCGACAGCCGGGGCAAGCGCCAGTTGCTGAGATGATGCTGAAGCAGCTCGTCGATCTGGGCCTGGTGCTCGGCGACCAAACGCACCAGCACGTTCGCGAAGAGACGGTCCTCGGGCGGCGGGCCGCCATCGCTGAAGATGTCGTGAAGAAATTGAACCCCGCGGTTCGGCTCGCCGCCGCGCAGTTCGTACGCATAGAGCGCCTGCAAGGCGCGGCTTCGGGCGCGTCTGCTATGCCGCATCGCCCGCCTGGTCCAACGCATCGAAAAGGTTGCACATCTCGAGCGCGGCCGCGGCGGAGTCCCACCCTTTGTTGCCGGCCTTCGAGCCGGCGCGCTCGAGGGCTTGCTCGAGCGTATCTGTCGTAAGCACCCCAAAGATGACGGGTACGCCGGCGTCAGCGCCCGCGGCGGCGACCCCGTTCGCGGTACCCGCGGCGACGTAGTCGAAGTGAGGAGTCGCGCCCCGGATCACCGCGCCAAGGGCGATCAGGGCATCAAAGCGGTGCGCGGCCGCCATCCGGCGGAGGGTGCCGGGGAGCTCCCAGGCACCGGGCACCCATGCGACCTCGATGTCCTGCTCCTGCACTCCGTGCCGGATCAGGCAATCTCTGGCTCCTTCCAGGAGCGAGCGGGTCACCAAATCGTTGAAGCGGCTCACCGCGATGCCGACACGGCGGCCTTCGCCGCTCATCCCCCCCTTGTGTTCAATCATCGGGTGTGAAAGCAAGCGGGACCGGACACAGCCGGCAGCGGCGACGCACAGCGGCTCACGTGGGGAGCAGATGCCCGAGCTTGTCTCGCTTGGTAGCGAGATAGCTCACGTTGTGCGGGTTCGGCGCGACGTTCATCGGCACCTGCGCGGAGACGCACAGCCCGTAACCATCTACCCCGACAATCTTCTTCGGGTTGTTGGTCAGAATCTGTATCGAGGAAAGTCCCAGATCTATGAGGATCTGGGCGCCGATCCCGTAGTCGCGCAAATCCGGCTTGAAGCCGAGCGCCTCGTTCGCCTGCACCGTATCCATTCCGTCCTCTTGCAGCGCGTACGCTTTCAGCTTGTGGACCAGCCCAATGCCCCGCCCTTCCTGGCGAAGATATACGATTGCGCCAGCCCCCGCTTCGTCAATCATACGCATTGCGGTTTCGAGCTGCTCGCCGCAATCGCACCGCAGAGAATGGAAGACATCGCCGGTGAGGCACTCCGAGTGCATCCGTACCAGAACATCCTTTTTGCCTTCGACCTGGCCGCGGACCAGTGCTACGTGCTCGTGCTGGTCTACCTCGTTCCGGTACGCGATCACCCGCCACTCGCCCGATGGCGTGGGCAGCGTCGCCTCTGCTTCGCGATGCACCAGCCGTTCGTGTTTCAGCCGGTGCGCAATGATCTGCGCCACATTGATGAAGGGCAGCCCGTGCAGCTTGGCGAAGCTTTCGAGCTGCGGGCGGCGCGCCATGGTGCCGTCTTCGCTGAGAATTTCGCAGATGACCCCAGCCGGCGGAAGCCCCGCGAGCCGGGCCAGATCCACAGAGGCCTCGGTCTGGCCTACGCGTCGCAACACCCCGCCGGGCCGTGCGCGAATGGGGTGTACATGCCCGGGCCGCCGCAGGTCGGCGGGGCGGGCATCCGGATCTACGCAAAGCTGAATGGTCCGCGCCCGGTCCGCCGCGCTGATCCCAGTGGAGACTCCGAAACGCGCGGCAGCATCTACAGAAACGGTGAATGCGGTGCCCTGCGCCTCGGTGTTGAAGCGGGTCATCGGCGGCAACTCGAGCTCGTCGGCACGCTCGGAGGTCAGCGTCAGGCAAACCATCCCGCGGCCGTGCGTCACCATGAAGTTGATGATCCCGGGGGTGACGCAACTGGCGGCACACACCAAATCGCCCTCGTTTTCACGGTCTTCGTCGTCGGCGATGATCACCAACTCGCCATTGCGAACGGCCCGAATCGCTGCCTCGACGCTGTCGAAGGTCATCTGCGGTGGGTCGGGGTGCGGGTTGTCATCGCTCTGCGTACCCCGCATTCGCCCGCGGGATCACCCGCGCGCTCGAACAGTTCCGCCTTCCAATACCCGAGAACGCGCACCACGTGCTTGCCGAAGATATCGCCTTCGAGGTTTACCTCGTCTCCAATCACCAGGTCATGAAGGTTGGTGTGCTCTCGGGTATGGGGGATGACCGACACCTGGAATGTGCCTGCAGACGGCAGCGCGTTGACCGTAAGGCTCACCCCGCTCACGGCGATAGAGCCGTGCAGCACCGTTGCTTGCGCCAGTGCGGGCGAGTAGGAGATGTCGATGACGAGATGCCCGCCATGGTCGGCGAGTGCTACCACCCGGCCGGTTTCATCTGTATGCCCTTGGACGATGTGGCCGCCCACGCGGTCGCCGAGCGCCAGCGAGCGCTCGAGATTCACGCGGCGCCCGCGCTCGAAACCACCCAGGGTGGTACGCGCGAGGGTAGATGCGACCGCCTGCACCCGAAAGGCCGCTTCACCGCGCGCTACCACCGTCTGGCAGACGCCATCTACAGAGATGCTGTCCCCGACTTCGAGGCCGTCCAGAACCAGCGCCCCGCCGATGTCAAAGGTGCGGCCCCCGGCATCTGCCTCGACGCTCCGGACCAGCCCAACCTCCTCGATAAGCCCGGTGAACACGCGGTCAGCGCCCCAGGGTGATCAATGTGTCTGCTCCGAAGTTCGCGCTACCGAGCATTCGCCAGCGCTCGGCCGATTCCAACGTGGCGGCGGGAAGCCCATCGAAGGCAGCAAGGCCGCCGCCGAGAAGGAGTGGAGCATAGAACAGATACAGCCGGTCCACAAGCCGGCGCTCGAGCAGGCTCGTTGCCACGGCGGCACCCCCTTCTACGAACAGAGAGCGGATGCCGCGCGCCGCAAGGATTGAGAGAGCAGCATCTAGAGTGTCGGCGGCTTCAACTTCGGCGCCCCGTTCGCGGAGCAGGGCGGCGCGGCCAGGTTCGGCAGCGGGCCCGGCGATGAAGAGCAACGGCGCACCTTCGGCGGAAAGCAGGCGGGCGCCGGGCGGGGTGCGGAGCCGGCGGTCGAATACCACGCGCAGCGGCGCA
>JBBSMO010000002.1:0-23094 GCA_038233155.1 Longimicrobiales bacterium | reverse complement strand
CCGAGCCCGTAAACCATGGTGTTCGTCTGATAGCCGATCGGCGTCAGAAAGCTGGCGCTGGCAGCCACGGCCAGAGCGATCGCAAAGGGGCGCGGATCGGCTCCGATTTCGGCTGCCGCGGCCAGCGCGATAGGAAACACGAGCACCGCGGCGGCATTGTTGGTAATCAATTCGGTCAGCGCAATGGTAGCCAGCACCACGGCAAGGAGTACGCCCATGGCCCCGAAGCCGGCGAAGCCATCCACGACCGCGCGCCCCAGGAGGGCAGCCAGGCCGGAGCTCTGGATTGCCGCCCCGAGGCCGAAGCTCGCGGCGATGACCACGATCGTATCGAGTTCGATCGAGCTTCGGGCCTCACTGGGGGTGAGAGCACCCACCAGAACGAGTAGCACCGCGCCCACGAGAGCGGCTTCCAGAATCGGAAGCAGGCCCAGTCCGGCGAAGAGTACGATCGCGAGGGTGACCGCCCCGACAAGCCAGGCCTGCCGTTTGGGGGGAAGCGGGCTGCCACCCAGGTGGCTGATCAGGAGAAACTCCGATCGGTCCCGCCAGCGCTCCGCAAAGCCCCGGTCGCTGATGAGGAGGAGCGTGTCGCCTTCCCGCAGGCGAACCTCGCCCAGCTTGGCGCGGACCCGCTCTCCGGCGCGGTGGATCGCCACGACCGCAGCCTGAAAGCGGCCGCGAAAGCTCGCTTCCCGCAAGCTTTGACCCACGAGCGAGGAGGCCGGGCTGATCACCGCCTCGAAAAAGGTGTGCTCGCTTCCGCTGAACAGCGAGGCGTGCTTGTGCTCCTCCGCGAGAAGGCCGCGAATGCTCTGCAGATCGCGGACGATATCGACCCGACCGACAAAGGCCAGGCGGTCCCCCCCCCGCAGCACGGTGGTGGGTGCCACCGGCGCGAGCGTCTGCCCCTCCCGCTCGATCTCGGCCAGGTAAACGCCCTCGAGCTGGCGGAGGCCCGCCCCGCTCACGCTTTCACCATCGAGCGGGCCGTGGGGCGCGACTCGCTGGTGGATGACGTAGCCGCGCGCATCGTCGGCGAACTGCCGCCGAGCGGTCCGCCGTTCGGGCAGAAGCCGAGGCGCGAGGAGAATCAGCGCCCCGAGGCCCGCAATCACGACCGGCAGGCCCAGCCGCGTAAGCTCGAACATCCCGATCGGCGGCATCCCGGCCGCCGTCAACAGCCCCGACACCACCAGGTTCGTGCTGGTGCCGATCAGCGTGAGTGTGCCGCCCAAGATGGTCGCGAAGCTGAGCGGCATCAGATACCGGGAAGCGGACTGGCCTCGCTTCTGTGCCCAGTCGGCCACCTGCGGGGCGAGCATCGCCACGATCGGGGTGTTGTTGAGCACGGCCGACGAGGCAGCCGTCGGGATCAGGAGGCGCGCGAGCCGAACCCGACCGCCATCCCCCTTCCCCAGCGTCAACTGCAGGAGCGGCTGCAGGGCGCCCGTTTTTTCCACCGCGCGGGCCACCACGAAAAGCGCCGCTACCGTGATCGGCGCGGGATTGCTGAACCCCATGAACGCCTGCTTGGCCGTGATCACGCCCGTAAGCAGGAGCACGACAACCGCGCCCAAGATCGCCACCGCCGGCGCGACCCAGTCCCGGACCAGCGCCACAACCGTGACACCGACCACGCAGAGCGTCAGCCAGGCAGGCCAGGTGATCGAAGAAAGAATCATGGGTTGCGGATCAGACCGCCGCGAGGGCCGCCTCGTAAAGCGGCTCGATCACCCGTAGCACGTCTTCCGCGCAGCCGGGCGCGCAGGCCACGATTCCGTGCGGCTGCCTCGGATCTTCCTTGTTGTAGACCAGGGGTTCGCCCCGGCAGTCACTGACCCAGCCGCCCGCTTCGCGGAGGACGATCTCGGGAGCGCAGGTGTCCCACTCCTTCAGATAGGGAACCGGGTGCAGGTACAAATCTCTCCGGCCTTCGGCGACACGGCCGCACTTGACTCCCACCGAGCCGCACGGCTCGACGTCCACGATGCCCAGCCCTTCCTGCATGCGCACGAGCAGCGGATCTGGATGGCTTCTCGAGCCGACCAGCCGCAGAGCCGCGACGTCAGCCGCCCCGCGGGAGAGGTATGTGCGGTCCCCGTCCCGCTCCACCCACGCACCCCGCCCTTTCGCCGCCCCGTAGAGCACGTCCAGCGCCGGCAGGTAGACCACTCCCAGCACCGGCGCGCCCGCCTCGGCAAGAGCGATCATCACCGAAAACTCCCCGTTCCGGGAAAGAAACTCCTTGGTTCCGTCCAGCGGATCGACAATCCACACGCGCTCGGCCGAGAGCCGCTCGGACGAATCCTTGGACTCTTCCGAAAGGATCGCATCCGCGGGGAGTGCGTCTCGGATTGCGTTTACGATGACGCGGTTGGCCGCGTGATCGGCCTCCGTTACCGGTGAGCCATCGGCCTTCGTTTCCGCCGCCGACGTGTCGTAGAATGCCATCGCTGCCCTGCCACCTGCCCGCGCGGCGCGGCAGGCGAGTCCCAGCCGGCCCGCCATGAACTCCTCGACATCGTGCATCAGATGCGCCCCTTGAATGGAAGAACGGCTGCAACGTCACGCCGGATGATTCATCGTCGGCTTGCGCGGCACCAAGCGTGGCTGCTCATGCAACCGCCGCGGCCGGGGTGAGTGACGCTGCCATGTCTTCCTGTCGGGTGATCATCCCATCTTCCAGCCGGTAGACGATATCCGCTACACGGGTCATCGCCGGCTGGTGCGAGATGGAAAGGATGGTGGGCCGGCCCGGCAGATTCTGCAGAGTGGCGCAGATCGCCGCCTCGGTTTCCGGATCGAGCGCGGTGGTCACCTCGTCGAGCACCAGCAGTTGCGGCTCGCGGACCAGCGCTCGCGCGATCGCGATTCGCTGTCGCTGGCCGCCGGAGAGCTTCGCGCCCCGCTCCCCGATCACCGTGTCTATCCCCTCGGGGAGACGCCGGACGAAATCACCTGCGCCCGCGGCTTCGAGTGCCGAGAGAACCGCTTCACGGGGGATCTCCTCATCGCCGAGCGTGACATTGCGGAGGATGCTGTCGTGGAAGAGCAGCATTTCCTGAGGCACGTAGCCAATGCTCTGGCGCCAGGCAATCAGATCGATCTCGCTGAGCGGCACGTCGTCCAGATAAACTTCACCGTCTCGCGGCCGGTAGAGCCCGAGCACCAGGTCGGCGATCGTCGTCTTGCCCACGCCGGACGGACCGACGATGGCCACAAACTGACCGGCCGGAATCTCGAGCGAAGCATTCTTCAGAACGTCACGCTCGGCATACCCGAAGCGAACTCCGGCGAGGCGGATCCCCTGCTCGAGACGTGGTGGTGGGCGAGTGCTCGCACTGGTTTCGTGCTCCGCCTCGGCGCGTTGGATTCGCTCCCGAAGCGACCAAAACGCGCTTTCACTGGTCGCCAGCGACTGGAAGTGGGTCTGGAGCAGGTTGATCCGCCCGACGAGGCGATGGAACAGAAAGGCCATCACGAGCAGACTGGAGAACAGCACATCGGTGTAGGTCAGCAACAGGTACAGGCCACCCGCCAGCATGACCACCACCAGGGGCTCCCGAAAGGCCGACATCGTCCCGGAAGCCAGCACCTGTCTACGTTGCGCTTCGTTCAGCCCGTGCGTTTCTTCTTCCAGGATCGGCTGCAGGTGATGCTCCTGAGCCATCGCTTTGATCGGCTTCAACCCGTGCAGCGCGTCGATCAACCGACCGGACAGCGACTTGCTGAGCTGCGTCTGCCGCTGCCCAGCTTCCCGGCTCATCTTGACCAGGTTGTGAAAGATCAAGGTCACGACCGCACCCGCGACCAGAGCGGCGAGCGCAACGGAGGGCGAGATCAGGAATGCGAGGACCCCATAGACCAGCGCCTGAATCCCCACGGCGAACAGGGCGGTCACCGCGGAGTAGGCGTTGGAGGCACGCTGCGCCTCACTGCCGATGGCGTTCGAGATGTGACCCGCCCGCTGCCCGACAAAGTAGCCCCAGCGGGCGCGCAGCAGTGCGCGAATCAGCATCAGGCGCAGATCGGTCGCAACATTCGCGACCGTGTAGCCCACCTGCCGCGCCGCCATCCAGAGAAACGCACCCTTCAGGAAAAGCCCGACGATGATGGCGAGCAGCAGGATCCCGAACGTCGGCTGAAGACCGAACTGCTGCAGGAACTCCCGAACCACGCGCATCACTCCGGACTCCTGCGTCGTGGAATCGGAAACCGCCAGCTCCAAAAGCGGGAGAAGCGAAACAACGCCCACCCCTTCAGCGAATCCCGAAAAAATGGTGAGTACCACGATCCCCGCGCTGCGGCGGGGATACGTCTTAAGAAAGTACCTGATCAGATCCGAGGTTCCGGTGGTGGACATTCGGGGGTGATGAGCGAGGTCAAAGTTTCAGGTGCCACACATCGTGCGGCACCTGCTATGGGTCCGAACCGAAATTTGTCCTATCAACAGCCCGGCATACACCGGCACGGATCGGGGAGTTTCTCCGGAGTCAGGGCAATGCGTATGCCACGCAGTGACACCGGCCACCCCCGAAGAGGGGGAGTCGCAGCCCCGTGAAATCGGAGGTGAGCGCCTAAGGCTAACCACAGATCAAAGAAAAAGCCTCTGTATCGCTGGGACATCTCGTCTCGCCTGCTGCACCCGTGCGACAGGTGCGAAACGCACGACGGATATCGAGAGCTCGCGGTCTTGCTCAGGAGGTTCCCGCCAACAGCTCCGGAAGAAGATCGCGAACCATTTCCGGATCCGCCTCCATGTCGCGCTCCAGCGGATGCTCGTCGCCGACCGGAGTCCCGGCGAGAAGCCAGTAGTGGTGGCCCAGCGCGCTGGCGATCGCGTAGAAGTTCGGGTTGGGGAAGCTCAGGTCGGCGATCTCAACCACGTGCGTACCCGGAGCACAGAACATCATGTTGGTGAGACCGGCCCCGTGAATCGCAAATAAAATAGCGGTTTCCCTCATCAGCTCGATCTGTTCCCGAAGCGACAGATCCTCCATCAGCACGCGCTCGAAGCCCGCCGGCTCCAGGATCCCCCAGATCTCCTCCTCGTTGAGCAGCCGGCGACGAGTCGCCTTTGCACGGCTGATAAAGATCCGCCGCCGCGGCGGCTCCGCGGGTGCGGTCCAGAGGGCATCGCGTACGGACCGCAGAAGCTCCGGACGGAAGCGGTCGGTGCTCAGGATCGTCAGCTCTTCGGCCTCGAGCACCGCTTCCGGGTCGTAGGTGGGGAACTGCTCCGGATCGAGCCCGAGCAGGCGAAGCGTTTCGACGACCAGCGGGGACGGATCGGGCGGCAGAAGAACATCCCCGAGCAGCCCCTGCTCACGCAGCAGGAGAAGCTTGGGAACGTGCGCGGTGAACCAGTGCGAGTAGTTGTCGTAGACCCGCTCCAGAATCCAGGTGGCCTTCCGGACATGCTGTGTTGGTGGCCGCTGCAGACGCAGCAGATCGGCATGTTCGTCACGGAAGCGGACCTCGCGCATCTCCAGGGAGCGGCCGTCGCTCGTCAGGATGCCCGGGTAAAACTCGTGCTTCTTGGGGTCGATGTAGTGCACGACCCGAGCGTTCGGAACCGTGGCGATGAACGTTTCGCCGCCCCTTCGGGAGGGAACGTCGCGGAACGAATATCCCCACCAGCCCACCGTGTCCGGGAGCTGATCCGGAGAATCGATGTTGCGCGGCAGCGGAGCCGTGTGCACCGCCTCCGGGTGGACTTGTCTGAATCGCCCGGCGCTCCCCGCCGCCGCTGCCGAGGTACGCGCCAAGTAGCCGCGCACCGTTTCCTTCTTCCACGAACGATAGCCCACCCAGGAGGAAGGGAGCCCGAGCGTTTGTACCGCCAGGGGAGGAATGCGGCCCTTCGCGCGCCGAAAGGTACGGACGAGTGAATCTGCAATCATGAACGATGAAGAAGAAAGATGAACCTTCAGTTTCTCACCGGCAGCCCTCGCCGCGACAGCCAGTTGGCGATTCGCTCCTTGCGCTCCAGCCCAAGCAGCCGCTGGAGCAGGGGGTGCGGAAAGGAGCCCGGCACGGGCGTGCGGCCGAGCAGGCGATCCGCGGATCGAAGACACTCCATCCGGAGCTCAGCGTACGGCGCCGCGTAGCTCCCGGCCAGCCGGTAATAAGCCATCCCCAGGGCTCGGCGATAGCGGGGTAGCAGCCCCTGCGCGTCGGCCTCGCGAGTCACCCGGTCGAACCCGAGGATTCGCGAGCGAACGCGCTCCTCGCTGTTCGTGGTGCTGAGTGTGCCACCCCCCTCGAAGTAGCGGTAAAAGGCCTCGCCGGCGGCCGCATGCGCGATTTGCATACCCCGGAGCAGCACCCGAAGCATCAGCTCCTCATCGTCGCTCGCCGAAAGATTCTCATCCCACCCGCCATGCCGCTCGAAGAGCTCGCGCGGCCAGAGCAACGCGCAGGGCGGAATGTACCAGTTCCCCAACCAGGCACGAATCGGATCGCCTCCCGGCGGGTCGAGCGGTTTGTCAGGTGAATAGGCCACCCACTCGCCTTGCTCGAGGCGCAGGCGCCGCCACTTACACGCCGCGACAGCCCCGGTTTTCCCATCGAGGGCGGCCACGAGCGGGGCCAGCGTTCCGGGGCCGAGCACGTCGTCCGCGTCCAGGAACATAAGGAAATCGCCCGTTGCCACGCGTGCACCCTGATTGCGAGCATGGGCCGCTCCGCTGTTGCCGCCGAGGGAGTGGGCGCGGACCCGATCGCCGTACGCGGAAATCACCTCCCAGCTCCCATCCGCCGATCCGTCGTCCATTACGATCAGCTCCACTGCTACCCCTTCCTGTGCCAGAACGGAGTCCAGCGTTTCGGCGATGAATGCAACCTTGTTGTAGGAAGGAACGACAACCGAAACTTTGGCCACGGAGTTTCCTCGGTTTGGTGGACCGTCGACTGGAATACGGAGAAGAGCCGTGCGCGCCGTTGGCGCACGATGCTCCGGTGATGCAAGGGAGCGGCGCAATATTTGCCCCCGGAGGGCCGGACGAGCAACCCGCATGCCAGGGGAGAACAGAGCCGGCATAGGCAGATCGGCGCGATCCGAAGCCGGATTTGGGCTCACCGCAACCCGGACGGGGTACAGTCGCTTATGGCGGGGTTGGGTGCCGGGGGCAAATCTGTCTGAACCCTTTCGCCCTCTCGCCCGAGGACGATCTGCTCACCCGCGTGAGTGATGCCAGGGGTGTAGTATACTTCCCACAGAATCGAATGAGCAAACCACCATCGGTTTCGGTTGTCATAGTTTTTCACAACACACGGGACTTTCTGGACGAAGCAGTCCAGAGCGTGTTGCAGCAGAGCTACCCTGACTGGGAGCTGCTTCTGGTGGACGACGGCTCCACGGACGGAACGGACCAGCTCGCGCGGACCTATGTGGAGCAACATGAAGCGGTCCGCTATCTTCATCATCCCGACCGCCAGAACCGCGGGATCAGCGCTTCCCGGAACCTCGGAACCGCATCCGCTCGAGGCAGGTACATCGCTCAGCTCGACTCGGATGATGTCTGGCTCCCCAACCACCTGGAAAACCTCGTACGGCTGCTGGAAGCGCACGGGAACGTCGAGATGGTTCATGGACCCGTGGAGCGCTGGTACAGCTGGAGCGGAAAACCCGAGCACGTGGAGGGAGACTTTGTCGCTCGGCCACTCGACGAGTACAATGCCCGTTTGGAACCGCCCGCGCTGGTCCCCATTGTTCTGCAGCGCCGCTACGGTGTGCCGCTCGGGTTTGTAGCGCGGCGCGAAGCGATGCTTGCGGTGGGTGGCTACGAAGACGAGTTCCGCGGCATGCACGACGATCAAGTTTTCTTGTGCAAGTTCGGCCTGCGGCACCGCATTTACGTGACGGATCGATGCACCTACCGATATCGGCGGCATCTGCAATCCATCGTCTCGGTGACGAACACCCCGGAACAAAAGCTGCTCCACCGAAAACGTTTCCTGAGCTGGCTCTCGGGATACCTCGAGGAGCAGGAGATCCGGGATGCGCGGGTCTGGAAGCCGCTGAAGCAGGAGCTCTGGAAGGTTCGCCATCCGCATCTGGCACGGCACCGCGCCCAGGTCATGGATCTCGGCGGCCGCATTTATCGCCGCCTGCGCCGTACGCTGAGCGGAGCTGCAGCTCCCGCCTCTCAGGCCCAATGAACACGCGCGCGGTATTGTCGCCGACGTTCTTTTTCAACCCCTTACGATTCGTGATTGCCGCATGAAGGTTGCGTTTGTGGTGGGCCAATTCCCCACCCTGTCGGAAACGTTCGTCCTGAACCAGGTCACCGGGTTGCTCGACCGCGGCGTCGACGTCGATATCTATGCGAGCAAGCAGCCCGTGCAGACGACCATGCATGCGGACGTGGAGCGGTATCGGTTGATCGAGCGGACCACGTACTCCGTTCCCGAACCGGAGCAAACCCGCGTCCGGCGGGCACGCGTGCTCCGGCTGCTTCTGAATGCGTTGATCCGGGCCCGTGGCTCGGCGGCGCGAATCGGGCACACCCTCCGCCACGGCCGGAGCGACGCCAACGCAGTTCTGCGCTTTGCGCAGCTATCCGAGGGTGGAACACGGCACTACGACGTGATCCACTGCCACTTCGGTCCCCACGGGCAGTGGGGAATGGCGATGCGAAACATGGGGTTGCTGAGCGGCAAGCTGGTCACAACCTTTCACGGGTACGACCTGTCGCGCTACCTGCGGGAAACGCATCCGCGGGTGTACGATCGGTTGTTCAAGGAGGGAGATCTGTTCCTGCCCATTAGCCGCTTCTGGCAGGACAAGCTGATCGAGATGGGGTGCAGTCCGGAAAAGATTCAGGTGCACCACATGGGTGTGGATTGCGGAAGCTTCGCCTTTTCTCCTCGCGAGCTCCCCGCGGATGGAAAGCTCCGGCTCCTTTCCGTGGGCCGGTTCGTCGAGAAGAAAGGGTTCGAACCCGCGATTCGCGCCGTAGCCGCATTTGCGCGCCATCATCCCGGTACCCACTATACCATTATCGGAGACGGACCGTTGCGTCCGCAAATCGCCGATCTGATCGAGGAGCTGGGCGTAAGCCGGCAGGTCACGCTCGCGGGGAGCAAGCGTCGCGAAGAGGTCATCCAGGCGATGAACGAAGCGCACGTGCTGCTCGCCCCAAGTGTGACGAGTGCCGACGGCAACCAGGAGGGAATCCCGGTCGTACTCATGGAGGCCATGGCGACGGGGCTGCCGGTACTCAGCACCCGGCATACCGGCATCCCGGAGCTGGTGGAAGACGGTGTGACCGGGTGGCTCACCGCGGAGCGCGACGTGCAGGGGCTCACGGATCGTTTGCTCCACCTTGTACAACAGCCCGCCGACTACACCCGGATCGCTACGGCGGGGCGGGAAAAAACCGAGCGGGAATTCGACATCACGCAGCTCAACGATCAGTTGGTCCAACGCTTCGAGAACCTGTGAAAGCAGCGACAATTGATCGAGACAGCCATGTAAAAGTGCGGCCCGGTTCCGATGGGATCCGGCCGTGGTTCGTCGCGCCCGGGGAAGCGAACTACCGGGGGCGCCTGCTTCTGCTGAGCTACCATTTCCCGCCGAGCCAGGGTACGGGCGCATTACGTTGGCAGAAGATGTCGCGCGACGCGGCGGAACGGGGGTGGGGAATGGATGTAGTAACGCTGGATCCCGCAGAGCTTTCGGAGCCGGACCCGAGCCGTCTCGGGGACCTGCCTCCGGGCACGCGGATCTACGGGGTGCCCCAGCCGGAGCTACGCATGGAACGGCTGGAACATCTGGCATGGCGGCTCTACCGCGCGCTGCGCCCGAAGAGGCGCAAGTCAGGTACGCCTTCGGATCGTTCCGGCGGCGCCGATCCGGTCTCCGTCTCGGCGGGGCATCACCCCGCCTCCGTCGCACCGGAAGAGATCCGCTGGACACCGGGCAACCCGCGGCAGATCCGGCGCGCCTACTACGCCTGGCTGCGCACCGCGCGTGACAGGAGTTGGGCAGTCAAAGCCGCCCAACTGGCGCAGCGCCTCGTGGCCGACAATCCCGGTCGGCATCAGGTGGTGATTGCCACCGGCCCCCCCCATATGACCTATGAAGGGGGGCGGCGGGTATCCGCTCGTGCCGGGTTGCCGCTGGTGATCGACCTACGTGACCCGTGGAGTATTCGGCGGCGCATTCACGAGGAATACGCCAGCCCCGTATATTTTCATCTCGCTGACCGCTACGAGCGCCGGGCGGTGGAGCAAGCGTCGTTGGTCGTCGCCAATACCGACGCGCTACGCGCTGCCATGCAGCACGTCTATCCGCGCGCCCATGGGCGCATCATCACTGTCATGAACGGGTACGATGAGGACCCGCTTCCGTCCACACCCCAGAGGGATCGCTTGATCATCGCCTATGCGGGAGTCATGTACCTGCAACGGGATCCGCGGCTGTTGTTTCGCGCCGCCGCGCGGGTGATCCAAGAGTTCGGGATCCGGCCGGACCAGTTCGGCTTCGAGTTCATCGGGGGGACCACGGCCGGGAACGGAATTCCGATCGAAACGATTGCCCGGAGTGAGGGGTTGGAAGGCTTCGTCCGGGCGCAGCCACGGCGGCCGCGCCAAGAAGCGCTGGAGCTGCTCTCCCAAGCCAGCTTGCTCTTCAGCTATCCCCACAATCCGCTGGCGATTCCGTCGAAGATCTACGAGTACATGCGTTTTCCGGCATGGGTTCTGACTCTCGCCGAACCCGGGACGCCCGCGGCAACTGTGCTGCGAGATACGGGCGCGGACGTTCTCGCTCCCGACGATCTGGAAGGAATCACACGGGTTCTGCGGAGCCGGTACCTGCAGTTCGCCGCGGGTGAGCGGCCCGGCTACCTTGCGGACGTGGAACAATTCAGCCGGCGTAATCAGGCACGGATCCTGTTCGACGCGATCGAAGCACGCGTCTCGACTCCTCGATAGTTGCATGGGCGGAATCAAACGAATTGCTCGCTCGTTGCTGACGCATCAGGCAGTTACCTCCCGCCTTCCTTCGCTCGATCGAGGTGCTGCCACCGTCTTCATGCTGCATCGTTTTGCCGATGCGGAAACCGCGATGGACGAAGGATATAATCCACACCAGCTCCGGACGCTGCTGGCCTACCTTCGGCGTGAGCGGTACAGTCTCGTTGCGCTGAACAGCCTTTACGAACACCTCGCCAGCGATGCCACGCCCGTATCGAAAACGGTCGCGTTCACAATCGATGACGGATACGGTGACTTCGCTCGTGTCGCCGCACCCATCTTCGCGGAGTTCGATTGTCCCGCGACGGTGTTCCTAACGACCGGCTTTCTGGATGGTCGGCTCTGGTTGTGGTGGGACCAAATGGCTTATCTGCTCGATCACACGTCACAAAGCCAGGTGGTACTCGAACTCGGCACGGAGCGTCTGCGGTGCCAGTGGTCCGACCAGCCCAGCCGCCGCGCCGTCCGCGATCGCCTTGTCGAACACCTTCGACGAGTACCCGATCAGGAAAAGGATGCCGCGATCGGCCAGCTCGCCACCATGCTGGACGTTGAAATCCCCGAGCAGGTCCCCGCGATGTATGCTCCCCTGAGCTGGGATGAGGTACGTACTACGGGACGTCACGGAATTTCGTTCGGTCCGCACTCAGTAACCCACCCCGTTCTGCCGCAGACGGCCAACGCGGCGGCGGAATGGGAAATTCAGGAGTCGTGGGCACGAGTTCGTGCAGAAACGGAGGCGCATATCCCGGTCTTCTGCTATCCGAACGGTGACTTTTCGGCACGGGATGCGGATTACGTCCGCGATACCGGAATGCGGGCCGCGTACACGACTCAGCCCGGCTATGTCGAAGCGTCGCTCTTTCATCCCGGCGCCGCGCCCTCCCCGTACGCTCTTCCCCGCTTTGCCCTCAGCGAAGATCCTTCCGAGTACATGCAGATCATCTCGGGCCTGGAACGCGTCAAAATGGCCGTCCGCGCAATCAAAAAGCCCCGCTATCTCCACCGGCAGGACCTCGGGATTCTGCCCCGGCGAGCCGCAAATGTCGAACCGGAGGAGTTGTTCCGTTTTTACCAAAACACACTCGCCGCCGCGGACAAAGTGATCGAGTTGTATCGCTGGCGTACGGACCACGCGCCTCACTCGGGCGGTGTTACAACCGTAGCAGTCCGGGAGCAAGGCGAGATCGTCGGCGCGACGAACCTTGTTCCGTTTACGGTGTGCTGCCGGGGAACGGAAACTCGGGCCGCATGGCAACAGGACACGGTTGTGGATCCGGCAGCACGGGGCAAAGGAATCGGCAGGGCGCTCGTGAAGGCGGGGGCCAGCTTGTCGGAGCTGGAACTCGGAAAGGGCACCCTGCCGGCAACGTACAAGTTGAAGAAGAGCATCGGGTTTGCAGATGCACCCTACGCCGACTACCTGGTCCGCGTGCTCGCACCCACGAGTGCGGGGAAAAGCATGGCCCGGCGGCTCCTGTTCCCGGTATTGTATGCATCGGCCAAGTTCCGGCGTCAGAACTCCGTGCGCACCGGGCTTACGGCGCGGCCCGTTTCGGAATTCGACACGAGCTTCGACGGGCTCACGGAGCAGATCACTGCAGGGAATGAACTCACTCCACGCAAGAGTAGCGGCTATCTGAACTGGCGCTACTGCATGTGTCCCATCCACCAGTACCGGGTGATTCGGGTGGATGACGGAGAGCGGCTGCGCGGTGCGGTCGTGCTACGACTGAACCAGGTCCCGAGGGGAGACGCATGGCTCGTGGACATGATCTGCGATACCCGGGATCGCGAAGCAATGGACGAGCTGCTGAATGCCGCCTTCGGTGAATGCCGATCGCACGGCGCGGGGAGCATTCGAACTTTCGCTACTTCGAGCCGAGCGCGTGCCGGACTCGCCGCGCGCGGCTTTCTCGAGACCAAAGAAACTCCTCGTTTCACCTTCCGCGCCGAGAGGGAGCTGGAGGGGGTCGATCTACGGACTGTGGGATGGAATTTTTGGCACGGGGACGGCGATACCGAGCTATATAGCTGAGCCCCACGCCTAATTCTCGCCGAGGTACAGCGTTTCGTAGTGCTCGACCATTGCGTCGAGGCCGAACGCCGCCTGCACCCGCTGGCGCGCGTGGCAGGCATCGGCATTTCGGTGCGCGTCGTCGGTCAGCGCCGCGCGCCACGCGCCCGCGAGTGCGTCCGGATCTTCGCTCGCGACCAGCCGGTGCCGCAACTCGGGGCCGAGCACGGCGGCGTTGCCTCCCACCTCAGTCACGACCGGGCACAATCCCGCGCTCATCGCCTCCAGCAGGCTGACGGAGGTACCCTCGCTGTGGGAAGACATCGTGAACAGCGTGAACGCGGAGTGCAGATCCTGCACATCGTTACGCCATCCGAGAAGGTGAACGTGCTCCCGCACCCCCGTGTCGGCGGCGATCTGCTCGAGGCGGGACCGCTCCGATCCATCCCCCGCGACTACCAGCACCGGCGCCACGCCAGCCGTCCACTCCGAGCGCAGCCGCGCGAACGCGTGCACCATCACGTCGTAGCCTTTGATGGGTTCCAGGCGCCCGATGCTGCCCAGAATCGGAATCTGTGGCGCGATCCCCAGCTCGGTGCGCAGCTGCCCCTGGTCCGGGCGTGGGCGGTGCAGCTCCGTATCGACTCCGTTGGGCACCACCCGGATGCGGCTTCGGTCCGGCACGACGGACTCGCCAAGCTGCTGCGCCAGCGCCTCCGAGACCGCCGCGACGATGTCCGTCCGGCGGGCCGCGAACCCGTCCACCAAACGTGCCTGCCACGGATCCGGCGATTGCCGCCCGTGATCCGTGTGGATGACCCGCTGCACCCCCGCGCGTCGAGCGGCAAAAGAGCCCTTGTACCACACCCCGCTGTGGGTGTGAACCACGTCCGGAGCGATCTCCCGGATCTGGCGGATCAACGGGCCGGGCCAGAGCATCGAGTACCGCGGCAGTGGCTCCGATTTGTGCAGGGTGGCCCTCGGCTCCAGCCCCTCGGCGAAACGGCCGAGGTACTGCAGAACCAGCACATGGCTCTCGAAGCGCTCCGGGTCGACGCGGCGAACGATGTCGGCCAGCAACCGCTCCATCCCGCCGTAGTTCAGGTTCTGGATCACGTGGAGGACTCGCACGCGCCGTTGCTCGGTTCTTCGCCCGGTCATCGGAGCCCTCGCGCGAGCCGGTCCTGAGTACGCTCGATCCGGTCGTACGCCCAGCGGAGCGCGCCGAATGCGCCGAGCCGGATCGGCGACCATTCCACCGCAGGCCCGAAGCGCATGGTCCGTCCGGCGTTGGTGAATTGTCCCGCTTTCATCGCCTGCAACGGGTCCGGCGTGGGGCGGTCCAGGATGATGCGTGTTTCCCGGTCATTGCGGCTGTCGTGCTGATCCAGCCCCGCGGTGCCGACCACCTCGGGGCGGCTACGGCGAACGGAGTGCAGCAGCCGGATCGCGCTCGCGTCGGGGAGAAAACGAGTGTTGTACGCCGCGTTCCAGACCTCGACCGCATCGATCGCGGCTAGCACGGCATCCGGCACCTGATAGCGGGTCAGCACCGGGTGGGCGAGTACGGTGAAGCGAGCGACCTTCGGAGCCGTCGACGCCCACTCTTCCGGAGTTCGCGGCTCGATCCAGCTTCCGAGCCCCAGCGCCAACAGATGGAGCCCCTTGTAGCCCTCGAACCGAAACTCCAGCCCTGGCAGCAGCGTGACCGACCGGTCCGAAAGCGCAGCACAGTGCTCGACGAAGCGCGCAAAGGTCGGAGCGTCGAAGTCCTCGGCGTGGTCGGTGAGCCCGACGAACGAGAGATCCCGCTCGAGCGCAAACTCGCGAATCCGCTCCAGCGAGTCACGCCCGTCGTGGGAATAATCACTGTGCACATGAATCACCCCCGTCGCGCCGGTCATCTCCGCAGTGCGAACCATTCGCGAGTTTCGAGCAGAAACGGCCGCAGGTCGCGGAGGCGCAAGATTTCGCTCCGGTCACCCGGACGCCAGAGCGTAAGAAAGTTGCGCAGTGTCGCCAGCCGCCCCGGCGCTCCGGGCGGCAAAGCAAGCTTCTCGTCGGAGTCGCGGATCCGGAGGAGCAGATGGTCGATGTCTCCCCACCACCATCGGCTTTTCACGCCGAGTTTGTAGCGGGTGACCGGTTCGACGTGTTCGCCGAGTGCCGCGCGGACGAGCAGCGTCGGAAAATCCACTCCCGCATCGATCGCGAGCTGCAATGATCCCCAGAGACGACCGTTGATTTCCATCAGGTACGGCGTTCCGGTGGCGGCGTCCACCTTGTACTCCACCATCGCGACACCCCACCAGCCCAGGCGCTCCAACAGCGCACGAGAGCGCTCGACCAGGCTGGGCTCCGCGGGGATGCTTTCGCGGTACACACTCCCACCTCCCGATGGCGGCTTTTCCCGCAGCCTCTTGTGCGAAAATACCGCCAGCGGCTTGCCGTCCCAGAGGAGCAGAAAGATTCCGACACCCGGGCCGACTACGCGCTGCTGAAGCAGGAGCGGATACGCGGCGGGCGACAACCCGTCGAGCCGCGCCTGGAGCTGTTTCCAATTCGCCGCGTGGTAAACGCCGAACTTGCTGCGCTGACCATCCGCTTCGCCGACGGATCGGGACGGTTTGAGCACGAGCGGGAACTGCAAGGCATCGCGTTTTAGCGTGGCCCGGTCCTCCGGCGCGTGGAGCACCTGCTGCTCCGGAATCCGGATTCCCACCTCCTCAGCGACTTCGAGCACCAGTCCCTTGTCGGCAACCCGGCGGAACTCTTCGAGGCCGGGCGTCGGGATGCAGATCCCCTGAAACTGTTCCTGGTCGGACAGGATCGCGAGCAGCGAGGGCTCCGCAACCGGGAGGATGACCTGGATCCCCTCGGCCCGTACGAATCGCTCGATCGCGGCGGTGAACTCGATGGGGCGACTCAGCGGATCCGGCACCGCTAACGCGCTCTGGGCGTAGCGAGATACACCGGCGAGGCACGGCTTCCGCACGGAGCAGACATGCACCGGGTAGCCGGCCTTGCCGAGCGCACGCACGGCGGCGAGGGCGGCGCGTTGCTCGCCGTCCGTTACGAGGATTCCTGGTTTCATCAGCAGAACAGGCCGGAGATGCGAAGGCGGAAGCCGTGGTCGGATAACCCCGCCGGAACGTTGAAGCGCGGCAGGGAGGGAAGATTGGTGGGACTCGCTGGCCCCCAGCCTCCGCTCGCGCGGAGAGCTCCACGATAGCCCGCCGCTGCCGCGGCCCGCTCGACCGCCAGCGACGAAAGCCCATACGGATAGGTGAGCCAGGCAACCGTCGCCGACGGGAAACGCTCCTGGAGCCAGAGTAGCGGACGACTCAATTCGGAGGTGAGCTCCACCGGCTCCAACCGGGCCAGGTTGGGATGACTCCAGGTGTGGGAGCCGAGTGTGATACCGGCGTGGCGGACGGCTGTCCGCAGCTCCTCTTCCGTGGCCGCGACCGCGTACGGATCTGCGGCAACCATTTCGAGCCCCATGTCGACGGCCCATTGCCGGACGGCCGCATCTTCGCCGCGAAGCGCTTGGAGCACATGCGAACGGAAGGCATCCGGGCTCATCGTAGCCGGGGGGGGTACGGCATCCCACCAGAATGAACGACCCCCGAGGAAGTGTGGAGCGACGAAGATAGTGGCCGGCAGGCCACGCCGCGCCAGCTCTTCAATGCCGGCGGTTACAGCCCCGCGGTACGCATCGTCGAAGGTGATGGCGACACGCGGCTTCCCACGCCCACTCCCAATCTCCGCAAGATCGTCGAGTGGAACGATGTCATGGGTGCGCACGAGCGCATCAAGCTGCTCCGCGAAGTGGTGCTGCGGCAGGTGCAGCGAAGCATCGGCGCCGGGCGCGGCGCCGTCCGGCACGACATTGTGGTATGCCAGCACCAGCACGCGGGAGTGCAACCCGGCCCGAGCAAAGCGGGCTACCCCGCTCCGTACCAGAGCGGCCTCAAGGCCGCGTTTTAGACCCGATCGCATCAATATTCGCACGTCAACCAAATCGTACGCCACAATCCAACCGCTCGCCTCACGCGCTCCTCGTGCGTGGCACGGTCGCATATCCCCGCTCGCGAGCCGCCCGCCGGTTCATCCGGTTCGGAACCCGTCGACGGCGGTGTAGCTGAGGCGCTGGAGCAGAGGTCTCCCCGCCCTGGTTCGCCACCTTCCAGAGCCCAACGATGATTCCCAGAAGCGTATACAGGTACGCGGAATACGCCTGGGACAGAAAGAACCCGGAGACACAATAGCCCACAACCGCCCCCGCCAATGCGTGACCCAGTGCCAGCTCGGGACTTACCGCTCGCCCCCGTGCGGGTGGCGCTCGCGGCCCGTTCAAACGACCGCCCCCGCGGGCCGTGCGATATGCATAAAAGAGCATCGCCACAAAAGCTGCGAGTGCAAACATGCCCAACTCGGCACCGAGTTCGACAAACGAGTTGTGAGCGGCCCTCCAAGCGACGCCTTTGTTCAGCGATATCCTTTCTTTAGCTCTCGCGGAAAGGGTCCCTTCGGCAACCGGAAACGACCTTGCTCCCACACCGAAAACGGGGTGAGTCACCATGTAACCAACGCCCCGCTTCCAGATCTCAGTCCGGCCGGTACCTTCGTCGTTTGACCAGTTATAGTCCTTCTGGGGTTCGAGCAGAGTGCTCATCATTTCCCAGTATTTGTCGGAGGCCACAACCGACAGGAGCAGCAGAGAGGCCGCAACGGAAAAGATGCGCACCCGCTTCGGGATCGCGTTGAACCCGAATAGCAGGTATGTGACCACCGCAATCAACCCCAAAAATCCGCCCCGGGAGCCGCTTCGTACGATCCCCATGATGAACATTCCGAGGACAATCAGGAGCAGGACACGCACACCTGCGTTGCGGGTGCGGTTCAGGAAGTAAATAGCGATCGGAAGTGTGGCGACCAGCAGCAAAGCAACGTCGTTGGCGTCGTAGTAGAGCAGATTTCCGAGCCGCCCACCAACCCCGACGTGGAAACGCGTCAGGACGAACCATGCGTAAAGGCCCGCCCCCCCTACCAGAATCGCCGCATACCGCTCCACATCAGCGAAGCTGCGGATCGTGGTTGCGACAAGAACCATCAGGATGAATGTCTTGATGAAGTCGTCACGAATGAATCCGAAGCTCTGTCCGGGGTAAAGACTGGTCGGCACGCCGAGGACCATGATCGCCAGGATCGCCATCGCACAGATCATCACCGGGTGCTTCACGCCGATGACTCGCCGCCTTCGGTCGCTGTCCGCGACGAACAGGAAGAGTGCCCCCCCCAACGCCAAGATCGGCAACCGGATCAGCCCAAAGATCCCATAAAGGTCCTGAATGCGCCACACGTACGTCAGGATCATGGCGGCGACGGCGAGCATCAACAGATCCCAGCGGGTCGCCGACCCGGCTCCGGCTACCGGGTGGCTCATAGTGTTTCGCATGTACTTTGGCGTTTGAGTTGCACAGCTTTTTTCGGGCTCCGACCGAGGGCAAGAAGCAGAACATTGGGGCAGCCGCAATGGCCGCGCGCCTCGTCCCGGTGCAGAAAGCGGACCACGCATTCATCATGACGGACGCGCTCCACGGGAATCGCGCCGGGCAGGGAGAGCAGCCGGCGTTTCTCCTAATATTCTGTTCGGAACGTGGCCTGCGAAACAGTGGCGCTGTTCACGATCCATCCCGTTCCGCTCCCCATCACGGGAGAACGTCACATGCGTCGTCCCAAAACCTCCCTCTGTTGCATGGAAGCTACACCCCGGCTGTAGAAACCGCACATCGGGCCGGAACTCGCCCCCGAATTCTGCCTGTCGAACTGCGGCAGCGCGCATCAGAAAATGGCATGCGCCTTGCTCAACCCCATGGCACGATGGGGCTCCGGTCCATCAGAACCAGGGCCGATGCCCATTATGAAAGCAACAATTCACTCTATGACGAATAAATCGGCCGCATTGCGGACCGGGGCAAGGCTCGCTTTTGCCTTTGGCCTGCTGTGGTTTATCTTGAGCCGCATCGAGCTGTCGCAGCTCACCATCAAATGGGGCGCCGGAACGATTGCGGGAATTGGAATTGCGACCGGGCTGTTGATTGTCGCGCAATTGTATAGTGCGCTACGGTGGAAAGTAATTCTCGGGGCTTCGTCCCCGACCTGGATGTACCTGTTCCGTCTGTACCTGGTCGGCAACTTTTTCAGCTTGTTTCTTCCCTCATCCATTGGGGGAGATGCCGTCCGCACCATTGCTGCCGCGCGGTCGACCGCTCGAACGGGTGAAGTAGTCTCCAGCGTTCTACTCGATCGGCTGTTTGGGGTTGCTGCGCTACTGGCCTATCTTGCTCTTGGCACCTTGGTTGCCCCCGGCCTGCTGGGCGAAATCGGCATCAACACTCGGATCGACCTACCTTCGTGGCTGCCCTGGGTAGTCGCTGCCGGGCTGCTTTCCGCAATCGCTCTGTTCCTGGCGCTCCGGTCCCGGCTTCGCAAAATCCACCACCATTTAGCCCAGGCGTGGGATCTGATGGCGCGGTGCGCCCGCTCACCGCGCCTGTTTACCCAAGCATTTGCGCTGGCTCTGCTGGTGCAGGGGCTCTACATCGCCATCTGGGCCTTGCTGGCGACCAGCTTGGGGTTCGATCTACCGTTCGCGCTTTTTTTGCTGGCCGTACCTCTCGTAAGTCTGGCGGCGATGCTGCCGATCACTGTGTCCGGGCTTGGTGTGCGCGAAAGTGTCTGGCTGCTGTTCCTGACGCCGTTCGGGATTGCTTCGGCGGATGCGGTGGTTTTCAGTCTCCTCTACTTTCTATCGTTCACCTTGGTAGGCGCGAGCGGTGGGGTCGCTTTCATGACGTGGGGTACGGAACTCCACCCGTTGAAGACAGCGGGCCAGTGATCCGATCCTTTGTAGGACCCGGTCTGCTTCCACTCCAGTCCGAACTTCAACCCGCGGGTTTGTAACGATATGGATGCCAACGCCACTATTGTCCAGCTTCCGGATCTTGCCATGACGGAGAACCGACCCCGAATCTCGGTGGTGGTACCGGTCTACAACGAGCGGGGGACCCTCGACCAGTTGCACCAAGAGGTCACGGAAGTCCTGGAAAGGGTCGCAAGCGAGCACGAAATCCTGTTCATCGACGATGGCTCGACGGATGGCAGCACCGACGTTCTCGACCGGCTCGCGGCAAACGACGCCCGGGTACGCGTATATGGTTTCCGCTCCAATCGCGGCAAGGCGGAAGCGCTCAATGTGGGCTTCAAGGAAGCAGAGGGCGACATAATCATCACGATGGATGCCGACCTGCAGGACGTTCCAGCCGAGCTGCCCCACTTCTTGGAAGCGCTCGATGAGGGTTACGATCTGGTTTCCGGTTGGAAGAAGACCCGCCACGATCCGTGGGGCAAAACCCTGCCGAGCAAATTCTTCAACTGGGTGACGGGTCGCGTATCGGGCCTGCGGCTCCACGACTTCAACTGCGGCTACAAAGCATACCGCAGGGAGGTCGTCCAAGAGCTCGACCTCTACGGAGAAATGCACCGCTTCGTCCCGGTACTCGCCGCTTGGCAGGGCTTCCGAGTACGGGAAATCCCGGTCGAGCACGCGCCGCGCACCTGGGGCAAGAGCAAGTACGGCTTCAGCCGGCTCTTCAAAGGTGCGTATGATCTGCTCACGGTATACCTGCTCACGCGGTTCGAGAACCGTCCGATGCACTTCTTCGGCACGATCGGGGTTGCACTCGCGACTCTCGGCTTTGTGATCCTGTTGTACATGAGCTTTTTGCGCCTCGCGCTCGGCGAGGTGATCGGGAACCGGCCACTGCTGTTTCTGGGCATGCTGCTGATGATCGCGGGAATCCAGTTCTTTTCCGTCGGCCTGGTAGGGGAGATTCTCGTCCGGCGCACGCGGGGCAGAGCTGCTCCCCTTCCGCTCCGGGTGAGCCCGGAGCGGCACGATGGACGGCGGAGCTGAAGATCAAATGAATGTGCCGGCTCAGAAGTCGGTCCGCGGCTCCCACCTCGTTCTGCTCACGATCCTGCTCGTAGCGCTCGCCCTACGACTGCATGGACTTTCCATGCTGGCGTTCGAGCAGGACGAGCTCTACACTCTCCGCGACGCGTTGGATTTTGGGGCGAGCTCGACCGCGCGCGGCGGTCCCGGTATCTGGGGACGCCCCGTGTACTACCTGCTCCAGCATGCCCTTTTGCAAATCGGCCCGGCTACGCCGCTGTTCTTGCGCCTGCCCGCCCTCGTATTCGGCGTGCTCGGCGTATGGGCGACATGGAAGCTTGCCCGCTCGGCATTCGGCGTTACCGCGGGATGGGTTGCCGCCATACTGGTCGCGATCTCGCCCTGGCACCTGTACGCAAGCCAGTTTGCCCGCTACTGGACACTGGTATACCTGCTGGCGACTCTTGTGTATCTCCTGCTACCGCGAGCCATTGATACAAACCGTACCCGAGACTATTTGATAGTTCTCGTACCCCTGCTTTTAGGCGCGTTTACGCACCCAACCTTTTTGTTCCCGATCATTGGGGTCACACTGGCGGTTACATTAGTCTCACGCCAAGGAACGATTGGCTGGCGTTGGCCCACCCGGCGCGCCTGGTCAGGCCTCTGGGGTCCGTTCCTGTTCGCACTTTCCGCCGCCTACTTGATCCTCAAGACGACCGGCAGCGAAGGCGGTTTGAGCAATTGGGGTGGACGCGGATTGGCTCCGACGCTGCTTCTCGTACCTGCGATTGTGCAGTGGGCAAATCCGGCGATTGTTGTGGCCGCTCTGGCGGGTGCGCTCCTGCTTCTTCGTGGTGTGTTACCCGGGGACCGGCGATGGGCTGCCATAGGGTTGCTCGGTGCGTCGGCATCGCTCGGTCTGATGCTTGCCGCTGCTTTCCGAACGGATGTGTATGCAGACTACGCGATCAGTATGCTACCGCTGGTCTATGTCACCATCGGTGCCGCGGTACAGCGGATTGATGAAGCGCTGCAACTCAGTACATTGCGATTTCCGGTAGGCGCGGCTGCCGTTCTAGTGGCCAGCGTCTTGCCCGGGACTGTTTCGCACCTCTTGGACGGTACCCGTTTTGACTACCGCCCCACGTATGGCTACATCACACAGCATGGAGGCGACGAACTCGTGGTTGGGTGGCCAATGGTTCTGCAACGCTTCTACGCTCCGAATCTGTCGTTCATCGAAATGAGAGGAAGTCCTTCGTTCCTGAATCGGACCCTCGCCAGTACGGGAGGCTTTTGGGTGGTTGCATCCCACCATCGCAACGGCATGATTGGGGGCGGCGACGACGTCGAACGCTGGATCGGCATGCACTGCCAGGAGAGATTGGTCACCGAGCGACCGCGCCTCGACTATCGCAACTACCGCGTGACCCTTCACTGGTGCGGAGATCGTGCGCCTGCCGAACCGCAGGTCGCACGTCGCGACGAAGGTCGGATCCGTAGCTGACAACGGCGCATGATCCTCAAACAAGATCCAACGAAATCATTACATGCTCAACGGATTACGACGGTGGCAGCGAGCCGTGCGTGGGATCGCGACAGAGGCACAGTGGAAGCGCATCCCGCCCGCTGCAGGGGCACGTATTTCGTGGCCTCTCGACGCCGGAATGCTTCGTAGCACCCGAGTCGTATGGCCGTCGGAGTACGCGTGGGAACCCGCCAAGAAATGGATGGACCCGTTGCTGCATGGGATCCAAGCGCTCGTGCCGGTCACCCGTGAAACTCTGCCCCAATCCTCAGAGCACGTTGTTCTGATCCGTGTCTACATCGAAGGGCAGGAACTGGTCGTCGCCGTCGACTACGCCGACTCCGCCGAGGTCGATCGCGAACAAGTCGAGAAGGTGGCGCTCTACTTCAAGATGCAGTTCCGCAACGAGGGGTACGAGTGGCCGCATGTCGTCCCGGGCGGCTTCGTCCCGGCCGATTCGATGGTGTATCACGCCATCCCGTCGCTCCGGAAACAGCGCGGCGAGCAACGCCCACGCTTCGACGTATACGGCCGCTTCGGCCGGGAATTCGCCCAGGAAACGCGAGCCCGCGCCGTCGAGCTGCTGTCGACGCAGTCGTT
>JBBSMO010000001.1:0-26440 GCA_038233155.1 Longimicrobiales bacterium | reverse complement strand
GTGTGCTCGAGCGAGATGTTGGTGACGGCGCTGACGAGCGGGTCAAGGACATTCGTCGCATCCAACCTGCCGCCGAGGCCGACCTCGACGACGGCTAGTTCTACGCCTGCCCTGGCGAAACAGAGAAAGGCGGCAGCGGTGGTGGCCTCAAAGAAGGTAGCGCCCGTAGAATCGATCCGGGGGCGCAAGTGGTCGACGGCGCCGAGGAACAACTCCGGATCTACCGGCGAGCCACCGATGCGGATGCGCTCTCGGAAATCCACCAAGTGCGGCGAGGTATACAGGCCAATCTTCGCCGGCTCCGCCGCGCTCTGCCGCAGGACCGACTCGCACATGGCTGCGACCGAACCCTTGCCGTTGGTACCGCCAACCAGGACGCTGTGAAAACGCCGGTGCGGATCATCCGCACCGGCGAGCAGGTCGCGGGTCCGTTCGAGCCCCCACCGCACCCCGTTCGCACGCCGCGCGAACAGCCATGCGGCGGCATCTTCAACCGTCATTCATCCGCCGACTCGCCGTTCAGTCCGTCTGCTTCCTCTCGCGGCGGGAGTCCCGACATGTGGCGCAGGAGACGAGAGATCTCGACCTTCATCTCGCGGCGGTCTACGATCCGGTCGATCATGCCATGGTCGAGCAGAAATTCGGACCGTTGGAAGCCGGGCGGCAGCTCCTGCTTGATCGTCTGCTCGATAACGCGCGGGCCGGCGAAGCCGATCAGCGCCTTTGGCTCCGCCAGATTCGCATCTCCGAGCATGGCGTACGAGGCGGTAACGCCGCCGGTGGTCGGGTCTGTAAGCACGGAGATGTAGGGGATGCCTTCCTCGTGTAGCTGCGCGAGGACGGACGAGGTCTTCGCCATCTGCATCAACGAGAAGATCCCTTCCATCATGCGGGCGCCGCCGGAAGCGGAGACGATGATCAACGGCTCGTTCGCCGCCAGCGCGCGATTCCCCGCGCGTGCGATCTTTTCGCCGACGACGGAACCCATCGAGCCGCCGATAAACGCAAAATTCATCACCGCGAGGTGCACGGGGATCTCGTCCAGCAGCCCTTGCCCCGTTACCACGGCATCGCCGGCGCCGAACTTTCGCTCGGCCTGCGCCAGCCGGTCTGGGTAGCGCTTCAGGTCCACAAACCCGAGCGGATCTGCCGAGCGAAGGTCCCGGTCGTGCTCCTGGAATGACCCCTCGTCTATGAGCAGCGCGACGTACGCCGCGGCAGACATCCGGTTGTGATAGCCGCACTCGGGGCAGACCTGCGCGCTCTCCTCGAGCCGCTGCCGGTACAGGATCTCGGAACAGCCGGGGCACTTCTCCCAGACATCGCCCGGCGCCTCGCGGCGATCCGACGCTTGCAGCCGCGTCTTCGGTTTTCGGAACCAAGCCATTAGGAAGATATTGGATTATGAAATTTGAATTTTGGTTTCCGTGGGTCCGGCGCGGCGGAGGCTGTAGAAGCGTGCCGATAAACTGCTTTTACCCCGCTGCGGCCACCGCCCGAGATCCTTCGGTCGCAAGCTCCCTCAGGATGACAGATAAATGCAAGCTCCCTCAGGACGACAGCCAGGTGCAAGCTCCCTCATCGCTCGTTGTGTCATCCTGAGCGCAGCGAAGGATCTGACCTGCCAATCAAAAATCCAAAATCCAAAATCAAGAATTGCCGTTGGCCGGCTTCTACCCGCCCGCTTCGGCTGCGATGCGCTGGATCAAGCCCATCGCAACCAAGTTCACGAGCAGAAAGGAGCCGCCGTAGCTGAGAAACGGCAAGGGAATGCCGGTGATGGGCATGATGCCAACGGTCATTCCGGTATTGACGAGTACGTGCGCGAACCAGCTCCCGAACAAACCGAAGGGTACCAGGCTGGCAAACGGATCGGAGGACATCTCGGACACCCGCACGAGCCGCCAGAAGATCAGGCCGAAAGCGATCAAGATCGGGAGCACGCCGAACAGAAAGCCCATCTCCTCGCCTATCACGGCGAAGATGAAGTCGGTGTGCTGCTCGGGCAGAAATGCGAGGCGCTTCTGCGTTCCGTCGGTGAACCCTTTGCCGAACAGGCCGCCGCTGCCGATGGCCACACGAGACTGAATCAGGTTGTACCCCGCACCACGCGGATCGGCCGACGGGTCTAGGAAAACCAGGAACCGGTTCTTCTGATAGGGAGCGAGCTGGTTCCAGAGCGGCAAAGCGATGGTGCCCGCTACAACGTTGGCGAGCATGATGGTGATCCCTTCCGACAGGTACGGCCGGTAGAGAAAGGCCAAGGCGAGCGCGAGCAAAACGATATACACGCCCCACAGCCACGGATTGATCGAGATGAAGAGACCGAGCACGGGGCTGATCAGAAAGAACAGCGTAGGGAGCGGCGTGCCGGCCCAGAACAGCATCATGATCAGGATGGAGGAAAAGACCAGCCCGGTGCCGAGGTCCGGCTGCAGCATCACCAGCCCCATCGGGAGCAGTACCACTCCGATGGGTTTCCAGAGCGCCCATAGTGTTTTCGGCGGTTCGCGCCACTCGCCGAGGACGCGGGCAAGCATGAGGATTACGCCGATCTTGGCGAACTCGGCCGGCTGAACGCGGATGGGCCCGACGGCGATCCACCCGGAAACACTTTGCGCGGTACCCGCGCCGGTGCCGATGAACAGCGTGAGGAGCAGGAGGATGCAGATGAAGGCGTACAGGGGCTGGGCTGCCCATTCCACCCAGGTGATCGGTACGCGCAGCACGACCGGCAAGGCAAGAGTGCCAAGCACGAACCAGAGCGTCTGCTGGCGCCAGAGCCCGCCGACGATGCTGTTGGGGACATCTACCACGCCGGCGCTGTAGACCATCAGAATGCCGTAAATGGCCAGCCCGACGACCAAGCCGAAAAGCACGGGATCGCCTAGCCCGAGTTGTCGTACACGCGGCATCTAGTAAATCAGGTGACCACTCGGTAGCCCGCCACGAGCAGAATGCCCGCGATGGCAGCGTACACGGCGGCAAAGGGAGAAATCAGGAGCAGAGAGGCGATGTCCCGGCCGCTGGCGGGATCCGCCACTACGAAGAGCAGCAGATCGAACAGCCACTTCCCGGCGAAGATGTAGAGCGCGAGAAAGGCGAGACCGTCACCGACGACGAAGTGCTTGGTCCGCGAGCCGAAGTACCCGAGCACCGTCAGCACCACGGCGCTCGCGCCCATGGCATACGGAACCACGGCTCCGTCCAATATGCCGAGCAGCAAGCCGAGCCCGGCGGCGGCGCCAGCCCGCATCTCCCGGGCGGCGAGCAACACGGCGACCACCAGCAGATCCGGTGAGAGAGGGCCGAGTCCCAGGCCGATGCGCAACACGAAGTGCAGGACAACGAGCAGGAAGATGAAGAATACCATCGGCCAGCGAACCGTCATCCACCCCCCTCCCGCGCGCCGGTTGCCGACGTGTCGGGCGGTACGACCGGGGTGCCGAGCAACTGGGGTTCAGCAGGGCGCGCGGGTGCCGGCCGCGGGGCCGGAGTAGCCGGTGCCTCGGCCGGCCCAACCACGGCGGCGGCAGCCGGCTCCGCGGCGCCTTCTGCGGCCGCTGGCGTCCCCCCGTCTAGGCTGGGCGGAGTCGCAAGCGCGGCACTGTCGACGGCGCTCGGCGCAGGGAGCTGAATGCCCCAACTCAGCGCGAGGTCGTGATCGTCCAGCGACTCGCGTGTACCCGCGAGCACCAGCACATGGCTCATTTCGGCGGGGCTCACCAGCGGCCGTAGCAGGTAGCTCTTCCGCCAGCCACCTTCCGCATCCTCGGTACCGGCGACCCGGCCGATCGGCACGCCGCGCGGGTAGACGCCGCCGCGCCCGGAGGTGACGATGAGCGTACCTTCCGGCAGCTCCGTGTGGAAGGCGGTGCCGGTCAGCGCAAGCATGGACTCGCCGAGCGTGCTGGTGCGCGGCTCTACGATCCCGTACGTCTCCCCGTCTACCGTCATCGCGCTGGCGCGGAAGTCGGCGTTGGTCCAGTCGATCCCCATGGCGAGCCGCGCGTCCGTCTCGCGAACCATTCCAACCAGGCCGGATGCGGTGACGATGGGCGAACCGACGGAAACACCTTCCCCCGCGCCAGCAGTGAGCAGGAACGCTCCTTCAAAGCTGCGCTCGGGCACGCGCATTACCTCCGCGGCGATAAACCCCTGCGGCAGCCTCTGCCGCAGCCCGAGGAGGCTGCGGAGCTGATTGTTTTCCGCTTGCAACGTTGCTTGCCCGACCAGATAAGCAGCGAGGCTGTCGCGCTCGGCCCGGAGGCGGACGGGGTCGGAAAGGCGGGCATCGCTCGCCGCGGCTTCGCGCCGCAAGCTGATCACCGGCCGCAGAACCGTGGCACGCACCACCTCCCCGACCGGCTGGCGGTAGCCGAGGGGGAGCAGACGGAGCACGAGCGCAAGGAACAGGAAGAAGAGGAAGACTAGAAACTCGCGACGCCGTCCCCGCTCACCGCCGCCCGTAGCGTAGGGTTTGAAGGTACTCAGGTTGCCAACACTCCGTTGTACTTGACGAAATCATCCAATACC
Source organism: Longimicrobiales bacterium (assembly GCA_038233155.1). GTDB lineage: Bacteria > Gemmatimonadota > Gemmatimonadetes > Longimicrobiales > Longimicrobiaceae > JBBSMO01. The sequence continues at coordinate 21,904 of JBBSMO010000001.1, read as the reverse complement.
CGCCCCGCACCTCGTACCACGCAGGTGAGCGGCTCTTCGTCCACATGGATAGGCAGGCCGGTCTCCCGGGCGATCAATGCGTCCAAGCCGCGGATCAGAGCGCCGCCGCCCGTCATGACGATTCCGCGGTCCACGATATCGGATGCCAACTCGGGCGGGGTGATCTCGAGCGCGCGGCGAACCGCTTCTACAATCGCCTGAATGGGTTCCTGGATCGTCTCGCGGATCTCCTGCGAGTTCACCCGCACGGTTTTTGGGATGCCGGAGACGAGGTCCCGCCCCTTCACGTCCATCTCCCGCTCCTCGCCCGTGCTGAACGCCGACCCGATCTGTATTTTGACGCCCTCCGCCGTCGGTTCCCCGATCATCAAGTTGTAGTTCTTACGCAAAAAAGTGACGATCGCATTATCGATCTCGTCACCACCCACGCGGATCGAAGTGTCCGATACGATGCCAGAAAGTGCGATCACCGCAATTTCCGTAGTACCCCCGCCGATGTCGATCACCATGTTGCCCGTCGGCGTCTCGACCGGCAACCCTACTCCGATGGCGGCGGCCATCGGCTCGGCGATCATGTACACTTCTTTCGCACCCGCTGCCTGAGCGCTCGAGCGGACGGCGCGCCGCTCGAGTTCGGTGATGCCCGAGGGCACGCCGACGACGATCAGCGGCTTCAGCCGCAGGAACCGCTTCGACGTGACGGTTTCGAGGAAGTAGCGGAGCATGATCTCCGTTACATCCACATCGGCTATGACGCCGTCCTTGAGCGGGCGGATGGCAAGGATGCCTTCGGGCGTGCGGCCCAGCATCCGCTTGGCCTCGAGGCCAATGCCCTTGATTCGCCCGGACGCACGTTCCATCGCGACCACGGAAGGCTCGTTCAAGATAATCCCCTCGCCCTTGACGTACACCAGGGTGTTGGCGGTACCGAGATCTACCGCGATGTCGTTGAGCGGGAGGAGATTGCCCGCCCTCAGCCAGCGAAACGCCATGAATGCGAGGGTTGAGCGACACGAAGCGACCAAACACCGGCCGCCCGCGCCGGCATGCGGTCGTAGAGAAGTGGCACGACTACGGAGTCATGAAAGTTAGCCGGGAGCGTTCCGGGTCGCAAGAAGACCCGGACTCGTCCAGCGGACGCCAGGGCCGCCGCGCTGGCACTCACCCGCCGGTGGAGCCGAACCCGCCCGTTCCGCGCCCGCTCTCGGATAGCGCGGCAGCGGGAAGCAGCTCTGGCGTTTCGAACCTAGCGAACACGAGTTGTGCAATGCGCGAGCCGCGGGCAATGGAAACGGGCTCCGCACCCGTGTTCGAAAGGATGACGCGGAGTTCGCCGCGGTAGTCGGGATCGATGGTCGCCGGGGCGTTCGGCAAGGTGAGACCGGAGCGGAGCGCTAGCCCCGACCGCGGGCGGACCTGGCACTCGATGCCGGGTGGCAGCTCGATAGCGAAGCCCGTAGCAACGGCCTTGCGCTCGCCCGGCCGCAGGATGAAATCCGCCTCGGCGGAGGCGACGTCATACCCGGCGGCTCCGGCCGTCTGACGCGCGGGCAGCGGCAAATCCGGGTTGTGCGGGAGGCGCAGAATGCGTACGTGCACAGGAGATAAGCTTGCTTGGTAGCGGCCGGGGCTGGCGCTACGGCGCGACACGGCCACGGTTCAAGCCAGCACCTCCGGCAGCGGCGAAAGGGGCAGCCCGAATGCCTCGGCGACCCCGGGGTACACCACATTTCCGGCAGCGACGTTGATGCCGAGCGCGAGCGCGGGGTCCCGCCTGCAGGCATCCTTCCACCCCATGGACGCCAGCCGCGCCGCGTACGGAAAGGTGGCATTGGTGAGCGCCAGAGTGCTCGTACGCGGAACCGCGCCCGGCATGTTCGCAACCCCGTAGTGGATCACCCCGTCTACCTCGTAGATCGGGTCCTCGTGCGTGGTCGGGTGAATGGTGGCTACGCAGCCGCCTTGGTCCACGGCTACATCTACCACCACAGCGCCGGCCTTCATGCAACTGATGTCCTCGCGGCGCACGAGCATGGGCGCCTTTGCACCCGGTAGCAGCACCGCGCCGACCAGCAGGTCCGCCACCGCGATCTGCTCGAGGATGTTGTGCCGATTCGAGTGAACCAGGTCTACGTTGGCCGGCATCACATCCGAAAGATACCGCAGCCGCGGCAGCGATACGTCCAGAATACGGACATGAGCGCCCATGCCGGCAGCGATTTTGGCGGCGTTGGTCCCTACCACCCCGCCGCCGAGTATTACCACGTCTGCCGGGGGGACGCCCGGTACACCGCCCAGGAGCATGCCGCGCCCGCCATAGTACTTCTCGAGGTACTTGGCGCCTTCCTGTACCGCCATGCGGCCGGCGACTTCACTCATGGGGGTGAGCAGCGGCAGCTCGCCGGAAGGCAACTGCACCGTCTCGTAGGCAATGGCCAACGCGCCGGAATTGATCACGGCTTGCGTGAGGCGTTGGTCGGCGGCGAAGTGGAAGTAGGTGAAGAGGATCTGGCCCTCCCGCATCCGCGGGTATTCCACGGGGGTCGGCTCCTTTACCTTCATGATCATCTCCGCGCGCTCCCACACGTCTTCGGCCGTTCCGGCGATCTCGGCGCCCGCGTCAACGTAGGTCTGATCGGAAAAGCCGCTCCCCTCGCCGCCATGGGCCTCGACGAGGACCTGGTGACCGGCTACTACCAACGCTTCGGCACCCGCTGGAACGAGCGCTACCCGGTGCTCGTTGGTTTTGACCTCTTTGGGAACTCCGATCAGCATGCGATTCTGAAATTTGAGATAGGTGGGGACACTCGCGGGGGAACGCCGCAACCGCACAATATGGGGGTAGCGGCGCGCGGGCGCGAGAGCGGAACCAAGACGTAGGCTATACGCCGCAGGGGCAGGTACGGCGAATTGCCGCGCCCGCCCCTGCGGCCGGTCAGCCCCGTCGTCCGCCGGCTACTCGGCGGTAGCCATCTCCGCCAGTGCGGCGCGGCGGGACAGGCGCAGACGGCCCTTCTCGTCAATCGAGAGCAGCTTGACGTGCGTAACCTCGCCCTTGTTGAGCACATCTTCCGTCTTGTCGGTGCGGCCGTCTTGCAGCTCCGAGATGTGGCAGAGACCCTCGGTACCCGGCATGATTTCGACGAAAGCCCCGAAGGATGTCGTGCTCTTGACGACGCCTTCATACACCTTGCCGACTTCGGGGTCTTCGGTGATGGCGGCGACCATGCGGCGCGCCCGCTCGCCGGCCTCGCCTGATACCGACGAAATCATGACCGAGCCGTCGTCCTCGACATTGATGGTGGCGCCGGTCGCCTCCTGAATCCCGCGGATCGTCTTGCCCTTCGGCCCGATCACATCCCCGATCTTCGACGGGTTGATCTTGATGGTGATAATGCGCGGCGCATAGTCCGACAAGTCATCGCGCGGTGCGGCGAGCGCCTTCTCCATCTCATCCAAGATGTGCATGCGCGCCTTGTGCGCCCGCTGCAACGCGTCTTTCATGATATCCAGGGTGAGCCCGTCGATCTTGATGTCCATCTGAATCGAGGTGACCCCTTCCCTCGTCCCCGCCACCTTGAAGTCCATGTCGCCCAGAGCGTCTTCCATCCCGAGGATGTCGGTCAGCACAGCGACCCGGTCCCCTTCCTTGATGAGCCCCATCGCCACACCGGCGCAGGCGGTGCGGATCGGCACGCCCGCATCCATCATTGCGAGCGAACCCGAACAGACCGTCGCCATCGAGGAGGAGCCGTTGGACTCGAGCACGTCGGAAACTACCCGGATGGTGTACGGAAACTGGTCGTACGGCGGGAGAACCGGCTCGAGGGCGCGCTCCGCGAGTGCTCCGTGCCCGACCTCGCGGCGGCTTGTGCCGCGTACCGGGCGAACCTCGCCAGTAGAGAACGGCGGGAAGTTGTAGTGGAGCATGAAGGACTTGCTCTGCTGCTCGGCGAAATCGATGGTGTCCATGCGCTGCTCGTCCGCTGAGGTGCCGAGCGTCACCGCGCCCAGCGACTGCGTCTGGCCGCGGGTGAACAGCGCCGAGCCGTGCGCCCTGGGCAGCAGTCCGACTTCTACGGTGATCGGGCGGACATCGTCCAGCCCGCGGCCGTCCGAACGCTTGCCAGTCGAGAGCACCTGCTCGCGCATCTCCTGCTTCTCGATCTCTTTGCTGACGGTGGAAACGTGCTTGTCGGCGTCCACGTGATCGGGGCCGAGCTCCGTAACCGTTTCCGCGCGCGCGGCGGCAAGCGCGGCATTCCGCTCTGCTTTGTCGCCAATGCTCAGCGCGCTTTTGATGCGGTTCGTGACGGCGCCCATAATGCGCTCGCGAATGGAAGGTTCGACGTCTATCGCCGTCCAATCCATCACCGGCGGGATGTCGAGCTGGTCGAGGAGCTTGCGCTGGATGCCGATCAGCTCCTTGATTCCCGTGTGCGCTACCTGCAGCCCTTCGGCAATTTCTTCCTCGGGCACTTCCAAAGCACCGCCTTCCACCATGAGGATGGCGCTGTCGGTCCCTGAAACGACCACATCCAGGTCGGAATATTCGAGCTGCTGAAAGGTCGGGTTCAACACCCACTGCCCCTGGATCCGCCCGATCCGGACTGCGGCGACTAAGGTATCGAAGGGAAGGCGGCTCATGTTGATGGCCAGCGAGGCGCCCGTCAGTGCGATCACATCGGCGTCATTCTCCTGATCCGCCGAAATGACGTAAACGAAGATCTGCGTTTCATTCTGGAAGCCCTTCGGAAAGAGCGGCCTCAGGGGCCGGTCGATCAGCCGGGCGGAGAGGATCTCCTTGTCCGACGGGCGGCCTTCACGCTTGATGAACCCGCCGGGGATCTTGCCCGCAGCATAGGTGCGCTCGCGATACTCGATGGTGAGCGGGAAGAAAGGGAGGTGCGTCGGTTTGTCCTGCGCGCCCGCCGTGCAAAGAACCACGGTGTCGCCGAACTGAACGGTACAGGCACCGTCCGCCTGACGAGCCATTTTGCCCGTCTCCAGAATCAGCGGTCTGCCTGCAAACTGCGTGTCAACTTTCGCCATTGCTTGTATTTTCACTTTTGCGCCGGGGAGCCGCGGGTTGGACGGGGCGCTCCCGGCATGCATGCGCCCGATCCGGAAAAATGCGAACGCCGCCGGAGGGATTCCGCGCGGCGTGCGCCCGATCGATCAGTGACGGAGCCCGAGATCCGCAATCAGTTCGCGGTATTGCTCGAGGTCGGTTCTACGAAGATAGTCTAGGAGCCGGCGCCGCTGGCCCACCATCTTCAGCAAACCGCGCCTCGAATGGTGGTCCTTCTTGTGCTCGCGGAAGTGACCGGTGAGGTCGTTGATCCGGGCGGTGAGCAGGGCGACTTGAACGCGGGAAGAGCCCCGGTCGGTTTCGTGCACCTGATACTTCTGAATAATGGTTTCGCGATCTATTGGCATCTTGGTTGTCTTGCCTCCGCAAGAGTCTGCGCTGATGAAGAAGCGGGGTCCTCGCCCTACGCCATACCCGCCGGTGATATGACCGGCGAACAGCATTAAAAGCTAACAGCTTTTCATCTCAGTCACAAGCACCACCGGCCTTGCCGCCCGCGAGAGCGCTGCGTGCCGCTGCTACATCGGCGTGCATCTGCTCGACCAGCCGCTCCGCCGAGGAGTACCCGCGCACCTTGCGCAGCCGCGTGCAGAAATCCACCTGCACCTCCCGGCCATACAGGTCACCGCTGAAGTCGATCAGGAAGAGTTCGATGGTGCGTTCCGAGCCGCCGAACGTCGGGAGCGGGCCCAGGTGCAGCACACCGGGGTGACAGTTGCCGTTCCAACGGCCGCGTACGGCGTAGATCCCCTCGGCGGGAAGCAGTTTGTCGGAGTCCGACAGCGCCAGATTCGCGGTGGGAAAGCCGAGGGTGCGGCCCCGTTGCGCCCCGCGCACCACGATGCCGCGCAAGGAATATGGCCGCCCGAGTTGCTGCGCGGCTAGTTCCATATCGCCCGCGGAAACCGCGCGGCGGATGCGGGTGGAAGAGATCGGCTCGCCCGCGCTCGCTGGAGTGACAGCGCCGACCACATCCGTGCTGAAGCCGAGTTCGCGGCCAAGCTGGCGCAAGGTGTCCACATCGCCTTCGCGGCCACGCCCGAAGCCGTGATCGTAGCCGATGACGAGCTCCTCCATCCGCAGTCTGCCGATCAGAATCTCTTCGACGAAGCGGCGTGCGGGGTAGTTCTGCAGTGTCCGGTTGAAGGGGACGAACACGGCGAAGTGCAGCCCGGACTCGGCGAGAATCTCCTTTTTCTCCCGCTGCGTAGTGAGCAAGGGCGGTGCATCGTCCGGCCTGACGATGCGCAGCGGGTGCGGGTGGAAAGTCGCCAAGACGCTGCGCCGCCCCGTTCGCGCAGCGCGGGCGACAATCTCGCGGAGCACCTCGCGGTGCCCGATGTGGACCCCGTCGAAGGTACCTACGGTCACGACCGAACCGGGCCCGCGCCGCGGGATGGCAGACGGCAGAGCGGGGTCGATTGCAAAGCCCGACAGGCTGGGCGGCGGCTTCATACCCCGAGGGCAGGTTGAAATACCTTTGCGGGGCGCAACATCTCGCCATCAGACGAAGCGATCGCAACCAGTTCGCCCAGCGCGTCGTGAACCGCCACCGCTGCGATCGCCTCGTGCCCGAGGCCCGGCGGCACGGGAACCGCCCGCCCGTGCGAGAGGTCGGAGAGCGCGGCGCGCTCCAAGCCGGCCCGTGGCAGATGGGCCAGTGCATCCAGCGGCGCGAGCAGCGCCTTCGCGACCGCGTCGGTATCGTCGAGTGCGGCGGCTGGAACGGCACCTTCGATCCAATGCGTGCCGATGGTCGTCCGCCGCAACTCGGTGAGGTGGGCGCCGGTGCCCAATGCCTCTCCGGCGTCGCGCGCGATGGCGCGAATGTAGGTGCCGCTCGAACAGCGCACCCGGAACCGCACCAGCGGCAGGTCACACTCGAGCAGGTCCAGTGCGTGAACGGTGACTTCAACCGGTTCGGGATGGACGGCTTCGCCGCGTCGCGCCAGCTCGTAGGACCGCCTGCCGCGGATCTTTTTTGCGGAGAATACCGGCGGGCTCTGGAGCTGGGTTCCGCGCAGCGCCGCGAGTGCGCCTTCAACAGCGGGGCGGGAAAGGTCGCGCCAACCCTCTGAGGCCGCGACGATGGTGCCGGTGAGGTCCCCGGTGTCGGTGCGCTCGCCGAGCCGCATGGTTGCCAGATACGTTTTGTCGAGACCGGTCAGGTATTCTGCGAGGCGGGTGGCCGGTCCCAGGCAGAGCAGGAGCAGCCCGGAGGCGAAGGGATCGAGCGTTCCTGTATGCCCGATGCGGCGCAGGCGCAGAGCCCGCCGGGCGGCTGTCACGATGTCGTGCGATGTGGGGCCGGCGGGTTTGTCTACCGGGAGCACCCCGCCGCGCTCGTGCAGGCGGGAGAGCAGCGGCGTCACCAGCCGGGGCCTGCCCGGGTGCTCATTCAGGCGGGGTAGCGGGGCCGGAATCACCAAGGGCGGTGTCGTCGTCTTCCTCCTCGTCCTCCTCCCAGCCGCCCTCCGGCGTCACCTCGCGGAGCAGACTCTCGATGCGCACCGCACCTTCTAATACGCGGTCCACCTCGAAGTGGAGCTCTGGAATGCGCCGCAGGTGCAGGCGACGGCCAAGCTCGCCGCGAATGAAGGGCGCGGCACTGCTGAGGCCAGCTACCGCTTCTTCTTTCTCGGCCTCATCACCGAGCGAATTGATGAAGACCCGGGCATGGTCCAACTCGGGCGAGGTGTCGACGGCGGTAACCGTGACCAACCCGACCCTCGGGTCCCGCACCTCGTCGCGGATGAGCAGCGAGATCTCCTGCCGCAACTGCTCGTTCAGCCGTTCTGTGCGCCGGAAACTTGGCATGGGTGGTCGCCGTCTCGCCGCTAACGGGCGGCCGAGAGAGTGCGCGCGACCTCTTCCACGCGGTAGCACTCGATCACGTCGCCAACTTTGATGTCGTTGAAGTTGGCGACGTTGAGGCCGCACTCGAACCCTTCGCGCACCTCGCGGACGTCGTCCTTGAAGCGCTTCAAGCTGCCGAGTTCGCCTTCGTAGACCTGAACCGCATCGCGCACCACGCGGACCTTGCCCCGCCGCACGATCTCGCCATCGGTGACCATGCAGCCGGCGACAGTGCCGGTGCGCGGCACCTTGAATAGCTGGCGCACCTCGGCCGTACCCAGCAAAACCTCGCGCTCTTCAGGGGAAAGCATCCCTTCCATGGCAGCGCGAACTTCTTCGGTCGCCTCGTAGATGATGCTGTAGAGGCGGACGTCGACATCCTCCCGTTCCGCGACCGCTCTCGCTTCGGCGGTCGGGCGAACGTGGAAGCCGATCACAATCGCGCCCGCGGTCGATGCGAGCAGCACATCAGATTCGTTGATGGCGCCTACGCCGCGGTGTACGACCTGGACCTGGACCTCGGGGGTCGAGAGCTGCTCGAGTGCGTCTGAGAGCGCCTGTACCGAGCCGTCCACATCGCCCTTGATGATCAGATGCAGCGACGTGACCTCGCCCTTGGCCAGCATCTTCGAAATGTCGGTGAGCTTGACACCGCGGCTCTTGATGCGCATCCGCTTTTCGCGGTCGAGCCGCTGCCGGGTCTGCGCGATCTCGGCGGCGCGCTCGGCAGTCATCGAGATCAGTTGGTCGCCGGCTCCCGGCACGCCCGGCAAGCCGAGGATCTGAACTGGAACGCTCGGTCCCGCTTCGGATACGGCATTGCCGCGCTCGTCCAGCATCGCCCGGATGCGACCGCTGTACATCCCGCAGACTACATCTTCCCCTACGCGCAGCGTGCCGCTGGTGACGAGAACGGTGGCCACCGGGCCCTTGCCGACATCGAGTTGCGCCTCGATCACCGCGCCGTGGGCTTCACGGTTCGGGTTGGCGGTGAGCTCGAGCACGTCGGCCTGGAGCAGCACCTTCTCGAGCAGATCGGCTACCCCCGTGCCCCGCTTAGCCGAGACATCTGCCGACATCACCTGCCCGCCGAACTCCTCGAGCACCACCTCGTGCTGAAGCAGGTCCTGCTTGACGCGCATGGCGTCCGCGTCGGGCAGATCTACCTTGTTGACCGCCACGATCAGCGGGACACCGGCGTTCTTGGCGTGGCTGATGGCCTCGATGGTCTGCGGCATGACCGAGTCGTCCGCGGCGACCACGAGGATCACAACGTCCGTGACCTCCGCGCCGCGAGCACGCATCGCAGTGAACGCTGCGTGGCCCGGCGTATCGAGGAAGGTGATTGCCCGCCCCTCGCCCACCTCGACGTGGTAGGCGCCGATGTGCTGCGTGATGCCGCCCGACTCGCCCGCAATCACATTGGTCTTGCGGATGTAGTCGAGCAACGACGTCTTGCCATGGTCCACATGCCCCATGACGGTAACCACCGGCGGGCGGGTCTCGAGGTCTTCCGGGGCGTCTTCAACGACTTCCTCCGCCAACTCGGCGGCGTATTCCTCTTCCCGTACGGCGCGGAAGCCGAACTCGTCCAGCAGCAATTCGATCTGGTCGAAGTCGAGCCGCTGGTTGATCGTGACCATGAGCCCCAGGTTCTTGAATGCCGACGATACGATCTGGGTAGATGAAACGTCGATCAGCTCGGAGAGCTCGGCAACGGTGAGGAACTCGTTGACCCGCACGACCGTCGCCTCCTCCTCGCGGATCCTTTCCTGCTCCTCCTCGCGCCTTTCCTGTACTGTAGGACCAGCATCGCGGCTGCGCCGGCGGCGGCTGCGGCCGCCCCCGCCGGTGCTTTCCATGGCGGCCATGGTTTTCTTGAAGTTTTCCTCGACCGCGTCTTGGTCTACCCAGCCCTTGCGCTTCTGTTTGTCCTTCCGCTTGCGGCGCGAGGGGCTCTCGCCCCCTGCTTTCGCCGCTACGGGTGAACGGTCGCTGCGGCCGGGCGACGCTGGTGGCGGCGCCCCGCTGCGGCGGACCGGCGTCGGCGCCGTCGCCGCTGGGCGGGCCGGCCGCGGCGGGCGTTCGTTAGTTTTTGCGCCACCCGCCGCCCGTCGCGGCGGCGGCGGCGTGGCACGGCGGGTAGCTGGCCGGGGGGTCGTGCGCGGCGGCACGGGTGGGGTGGCGGGCAGCGGCGGCGGCGCGGGCGGGGCGGCGGCCTCGACGATTACCTCTTCGTCCTCGGGCTCTGCCCCACCCTCGGTTACCAGATCGGCGCCGCGCCCAGCGGCTTCCTCGGCCGCCTCCGCAGCCATTGCTTCGGCGGCGTCGGCAGCGGGCGAGGAGGTCGAATCGTCCGGTGCGGACTCTGCAGTATCCCCGGATTCGACCGCCTCGCGGCGCCTGCGCCGGCGGCGTGGCGCTGCCGAGGCGGCATCTTCGATGGCCGCCCCGATCATCTCCTGTGCGCCGTCGTGGCCCTGTCGCCGCTCCCGCTCCATCGCAGTGCGCACGCGTGCGACATGCTCGTCGGTGACCACACTCATGTGGCTACGGACGGGCACGTCCATCTCGCGCAGCAACTTGACCAAAGCCGAAGAGCTGACGCTGAATTCCTTCGCCAGTTCGTACACGTGCATAGTGTTGCCCTCTCCCTCTTCCCTACTCGAACGCGAATGAGTTGCTGCGAATCAGCGCCGCGATCTGGGCGGCGAACTGCGGGTCGGTTACGGCCACCGCCGAGACGGAGGCGCGGCCGATCGCTGCGCCCAACCTGGCCCGCTCCGACACCCGGTGATAGGAGACGCCCAACGCCTCCAACAACGGGACCAACTTGGCCTGCTGCGTGGGCGAACTGTCGCCCGCGAGCAGAACGATAGCCACACCGCTATTCTGCCGGAGCGCGCGCCGCACCGCATCGGTACCGGCTACGACCCGGCCCGCCCGCGCGGCGAGGCCGAGCAGGTTTAGCATCCGCGAGCCCGGAAGCATGGCGGCAGCCGTCTACGCTCCCGCGCCGTCGCCCGCCTCTACGGCCACGGCAGCTTCCCGCTCCTTGATGTCTCCTTCCTGGACATCTCCTTCCTGCACATCTCCTTCCTCTTCTTCTGCTTCGCCGGTGGCAGCCGCGCCCCCGGCGGCCGGCGCTGCTTCGCCCCCGGCGCCCGCATCGTCTGCAACCGGTGCGGTGTCCTCCTCCTCGACTGTGAGCTGGTCGATCATCGCGAGAATGGCGTCCGCTTCCTCCGGGCCGATGGCCGGGATGCGGAGCAGATCCTCGCGTTCGAGGTCTATGATATCAAAAAAGGTAGTATACCCGGCGGCCTCGAGCGCCGCCAGAGTCGCCGGGGCTAATGAAAGCTCGCGGATCGCGAAGTCCGAACCTTCGAAATCTTCCTCGCCGCCGCCGCCGCCGAACAGTGCGTGTTCCGCGCCCCGCTCGAGCCACTCGCGCGAGCCGAACAGGTTGATCTCCCATCCGACTAGCTGGGACGCCAGGCGGACGTTCTGTCCGCTGCGGCCAATCGCCAGCGACAACTGGTCTTCATCGACCACCGCCGTCATCACCCGGGTGTCATAGTCCGACAGCACCTTGGATACGCGGGCAGGCGCCAAGGCACGCTTGGCAAAAATTTCGGGGTCGGGATGCCAGGGGACGATGTCGATTCGTTCGCCGCCAAGTTCCTGAACCACCGCGCGCACCCGGGATCCCTTGAGACCCACGCAGGCACCGACCGGGTCTATGGATTCGTCGCGGGAGCTGACCGCGAGCTTGGTGCGGCCACCCACCTCCCGCGCCACCGCCTTCATCTCGACGATCCCCTGCTGGATCTCTGGCACCTCGAGGCGGAACAGAGCCGCTACGAAGAGCGGGTCGCCGCGCGACAAGATCAGCCGGGGGCCGCGAGGCGAATCTTCCACCTTCTTCAGCACGGCACGGATCGCCTCGCCCTGCCGGAAGCGCTCGCGCGGGTTCTGCTCCTTCCATGGCATCAGCGCATCCGCCTCGCGGGTGCGGTTCAGCATCACGACCAGCTTGCCGCGCTCTACCTGTTGCACCTCGCCTGACAGGAGTTCGCCGACGCGGTGCGAATATTCGTCCAGAATCTTCTGCCGCTCGCCTTCGCGCACCCGCTGCAGAACACGTTGCTTCGCAGCCATCACCGCGTTGCGCCCGAATTGCGAGAATTCGACTGGCACCTCCTGCAGATCTCCAACCTGGAAGTCGGGGTCGTCCCAGCGGGCTTCTTCGAGCAACACCTCGCGCGCCGGATCTTCCACGGTTTCGACGACCTCCTTGAGCACCAGGATGTCGATCTTGCCGGTGGTCTCGTTGATGTCGATCTCCGCTTCGACCGTCGGGCCATAGCGCTTCGCGAGGGCGGCTAGTATGCCGTCCTTGATCAGCTCTTGGACCTCCTCGTCGGAGACGTTCTTGTTCAGCGTCAGCTCACGGAACGCCGCGAGCACCTGAGTGGCATTGTTCATAGTTGTAGGCTGATCCGTCTTCGGTTCGATTTCCGTCAGGAGCGACGGGCCGGCCGGTCCCATTCGAAAACGAGATGGGCCTCCTTGATGTCGCTCCGCGGAACTTCTACCACTTCCCCGCCCTTCAGCTCGATACTCACCCGCTCTTCCCCCTCCTCTCCCGAGATGCCCGCCAGCTTCCCTTGCAAGCGGCGCGAGCTCCCGGCGAGCACTTCCCTGCCCTTGACCGAGACCGTTTCCCCGGTGAAGCGTTCCCAGTCCCGGCGGCGCACGAGCGGCCGCTCGATCCCTGGCGAGGAAACTTCGAGCACGTACCTGGCATTCAGCTCCGGCACTGCATCCAAATGCTCTTCGAGGTGCCTGCTGATGCGGGCGCATTCGTCCAGGTTGACCCCGCTTCCTGGCCCAGAATCCGCCTTGTCTACGTACACCCGAAGAATAGGGCGGCGCCGGTCGCCGGCACGCTCGAGGTCTACGAGGTCGAACCCAAGCTGCCCGACGCGCCGTTCGATCTCCTCCGCGACAGCGGTATTCCAGATCTCACCCGCCACGAACGAAACCTCGGGGAATAAAAAAAGTGGGGCCTTCATCCCCACTTCGCGCCTGCAGGCAGTCGCCTTGGTGCCAAGTTCCGCCCCGAATATAGGCGTGGCGGCGACGGTGTGCAACCCTCAACCGAAGCTGCCCCGTACCGGGCGGTCTCTCAGGTCCCTGTTGCCGATTACCCCGGTTGCCGCCCGGTCCCTACCGGGCGCCACCCGCATGCAAAGCGCCGCGGCTCACTCCGCTCACTCCGCGTCTATCGGGATTTGGCTAGCGCCGGGTGGTGGCGGCAACGCGAGGGCGGGCTCGAGTGCGTCCAACCGGCGCCGCAGTTCGGCGACCTCTTCCCGCAGCCGGTCGAAATCCCGCCGCGGGACCAGGTCGAGCCGCTCGCGCGCCTCCTCGATCCCATCCTGAACGCGCCGGGACGCGGTTCGCATCGTGTCGCGCGCCCGTTCCGGGCTGAGCTCCCCTTTGTCGACCGCGTCTTGAATCGTCTCTTCGATGGCTTCCTTGAAGGCGGTGAGAATACCTAAGCCGCTGCGCACCCCCTCTCCGATGCTGCCCTTCTGGCGAGTGCTCCCGCCCCGCGTGCCGCTGCTCTCCTCTGTCATCGCGTCTCTCCCTGAGTTGAACGTTGTGAAAGAATGCGGCCGGGGCCGCGGCCGCTAGGTGCGGCGTCAGTCGTCGTCGGTGCGAGAATCCGAGCGGCGGATGTCGGCCCCCAGTGCCCGCAGCCGCTCGTCTATGTTTTGGTAGCCGCGCTCGATCTGGCTGATGTTGTAAATCTCGCTGCGCCCCTTAGCCCCCAACGCCGCGATCAGTAGTCCCATCCCGGCGCGGATGTCCGGGCTCTCTACCATCCCGCCGCGCAGTTGCGAGGGGCCGATTACGACCACGCGGTGCGGGTCGCAGAGAATCATGCGCGCGCCCATGGCGACGAGCTTGTCGGTGAAGAACATCCGCGATTCGAACATCTTCTCATGAATCAGGATGGTTCCTTCGCACTGGGTCGCTGTGACGAGCGCGATCGACGTCAGGTCGGCCGGGAACGCGGGCCACGGGCCGTCGTCAATCTTGGGGATGTACCCGCCCATGTCCATCTGCACCGTCATCTTCTGATGGCCGGGGATGAACAGATCGTCGCCCCTGATTTCTGCATCCACCCCCAGCCGGTGGAAGGCAATCAGCGTCGAATCCAGATATTGCGGCGCCGCGTCCTCGATGGTGATCTCGCCCCGGGTCACCGCCGCGAGGCCGATAAACGAGCCGACCTCGATGTGATCTGCGGAGACGCGGAACCGCCCGCCGCCGAGGCGCTCGCGTCCCTCGATCTCGAGCGTGTTCGTCCCGATGCCGCTGATCCCGCACCCCATGCCGGCCAGCATGTTACAAAGGTCCTGGACATGCGGTTCGGCCGCCGCGTTGCGGAGCTTGGTGTGCCCCTTCGCCAAGGCCGCGGCCATCACGGCGTTTTCCGTCGCGGTAACGCTCGGTTCGTCCAGGAAGATGTCGGCCCCGCGCAAGCCGCTCGTCCGGAGCTCGAAGGCGCTGGGGTGATATTCGACCTCCGCACCGAGCCGTTGCAATGCCAGAAAGTGGGTATCCATGCGGCGGCGGCCGATCACATCGCCGCCGGGCGGGGGCAGCGTGAGCCCGCCGGTCCTGGCGAGCATCGGCCCGAGCAGCAGCACCGAGGCGCGGATGCGGGCCGCGGCGCTCGCATCCAAGTTCGGCCGGTCCAGGTTTGCAGCCTTTACCCGCACCCGGTTGTCGCCCAACCATTCCGCCTCGGCGCCCAGCGCGCGCAACAGGTCCAGCAGGGTGTGAACGTCCCGGATGTCCGGCACGTTCTCTATCGTCACCTCCTCTTCCGTGAGCAGCGCGGCCGCCAACATGGGCAGCGCGGCGTTCTTGTTCCCTGCGGGGCGAATGGTTCCTTTGAGGGGCTTGCCCCCCTGAACGACAAACTTGGGCACGCGGCGATCTCCTACGCGTTGCGGCGGGTGAGCACCGCGCGCTGCTACCTTGAAACGCGCGGGAAAGCGGATCGGCGGGCGCAAGGATCGTGCGCGCCGCGGCCGCGCTTGACACCCGCGAAGGTTGCCGCCTACTCTTCCCGGCAGTCACGGCTTCCCGAGTTCATCCCGCACGCGCCCGAGGCTGTCTTGCAACTGCTGATCGCCGTCATCAACGAAGAGGATAAGCTGGACCAGATTCTGGCGGGCCTGCTCGAGCTCGGCGTGACCGGTGCTACCATCGTCCAGAGCGAAGGGATGGGCCGCGTCGTTTCTCACGACGTGCCGATTTTCGCGGGGCTCGAGCGGCTCGCCTCCTTTTCGCGGCCGCGCAACCAGACCATCTTCAGTGTGATCAAGGAGGAGGACAAGGTAGACGGGGTGATCGCATTGCTGCGGGAGATCTGCGGCGACCTGGACGATCCCGCGACGGGCATCGTCTTCACCATTCCGGTGAACCGGGTGGAAGGCTTGTCGCCGGAGTTCGGCGACCGCGGGTGAGCGCTGCGGGCGATACCCTGCTGCTGCGGATCGAGCAGTTCGACACCCCGTTGGGAGATGTAGATGCAAACTTCGCCACGATTGCTGCTGCTCACCAAGCTGCCGCTGGCGATGGGGTGGATCTGCGGCCTCGCCGAGCGCGGCGACGACCTGGTCCCGTACAACGCCGCGGTTCATCTCGAGGCAGGCTCTGTGGTGCACCGGCACCGGAAAGTGTACCTGCCGACCTACGGCATGTTCGACGAAGGCCGCTTCTTCGGGCGCGGGCCGGGGGCTGCGCGAAGCGGGCGGGCGGGGGCGCTTCGCCTCCGCCGAAGGGTGGGAGCAAGCTGCTGCTGGTAGATGACCGCAGCCCGGAAGGGCAGCTCTGCAAACAGCTCCTAGCTAGCCAGTTGTCCCCGGACCAGTGGGCCGTGCCGCCCGCGGCGCCAGCGGGACTGGAATCAGTTTTGCTACCTTTGCGGCAACCGGGGGCCTGGCCTAGGGAGGAGGAGTGGCCGCGGCTCTGGGCGCGCTCGCAGCCGGGCGTTTTGGCAGCGCACCCGGTGAATCGCACTGCATTGCTGCTTGGCGGTGCGCCGCCGCCGATCTTGTCGCAGCCGCCTTCCGTCGCGGCAGACCTTGGCGCGCCGTGGCCCGGCTTGTGCCAAAGCTCGCCCGTCGTACCTTTGGCATCGACTTGCACGAATGAAAATGACCCGTTCGCCCCGATACGGAGAACCGCGTTGACCGCTCTTGCGAATCTGAACCTGCTCGCGGCCGCCGCGGCCCCGTTGCTCGCGCAGATCAGCGTACCGGCAGACACCCTGGTCGTTATCCAGGCTTCGCCCACCGGCTGGACGTTTTGGCTGAACACCATCATCAGTGTCGCCACCGCGCTGATCGCCCTGGGCCTCATTGCGGGGGGCATCGCCGCCATCCCGCTCGCCGGGAACCTGCTGCGCACGCTGAAGAACGTCAACCAACTGTTCGCGCAGGTGGGCCGCGACATCGCGCCCATCATCAAGCATGTGCACGCGGTGGCGGAAAACGCGGACTACATCAGCACCGCGGCCCGCTCCGATGTGGAACGGCTCCAGCAGACCATCGAGCGGCTCAATGGCCGCTTGGACCGCGCGGCCGGCCGGGCGGAGGAACGCGTAAACGATTTCAACGCCCTGATGAAAGTGGTTCAGGAGGAGGCGGAGGATATCTTCATCGGCACCGCCTCCGCCGTGCGCGGCGTGCGCGTTGGCGCCGACGCCTTCACCCCTTTCCGGCCGCAGCGCGAGGACGATGCTGGTGCCGGTGCCGATGATGACGAAGCAGCACAGATCCGAGTTCACCCGCGGCGGGCACCCCGCCGCGGGTGAGGCAGCACCCCTTTCACCCGAGAGACAATAGATCATGGCCGAACAAGATACCGCTGACTTTTTGACCGCTTTCGCCGTAGGTACCGTTCTGGGCATCGGCGCAACCTTGCTGCTGCAGCCGAAGCCGACGCCGCGGCAGCGCGTAGCCAAGCAGCTCAAGCCCTATCGCAAGAAGATGAAGCGCAGCTACGGCCAGGCGCGGAAGGCGGTGCGGCACGGGGCCGGCGCGACCAGCGAAATGTCTTCGGAAGTATTCTCCGCCAGCGGCGATCTGCTCTCGGAGTTCCGCGACGAGGTCGCTAGTATCTTGGGCGATGCGCGCGCGGACTTGCAGGAGATGATCTCGGATCAGGCCGGCGACCTGTCCAAGAGCGTGCGCAAAGCGCGGCGCAAATACGGCGTCTGATTCGGTGGCGGCGGCTGTCGGCGCCTGCATCGCAGTTCTCCTCGTTCTGCTCTCCCCCGAGCCCGCTTGGGCGTGGGGGCCGGGCACCCATGTGTACATCGGTGCGGGCGT
The DNA here is from genome assembly GCA_038233155.1 of Longimicrobiales bacterium. Taxonomy (GTDB): domain Bacteria; phylum Gemmatimonadota; class Gemmatimonadetes; order Longimicrobiales; family Longimicrobiaceae; genus JBBSMO01. The sequence continues at coordinate 4,537 of JBBSMO010000001.1, read as the reverse complement.
CCTCCAGTCGCTGGTCCTGCTCCCGCCCGCCGTGCAGGCGCTGCTCCGCGCCTACCCGCTCGACTTCCTCTACGGGTCGGTAGCGGCGGACATTTCGCTTGCAAAAAAGTATGTGCCGGAAGGGCGGCATTGCCACAACTGGCACGTGGGCGAAGAAATTTTCGAAACGGCGGAAACGGACCGCCTGCGCGCGGTGGGGCTCGGCTATCTTGCGCACTAGGCGGGCGACACCGTAGCGCACAACGCGTTTGTACCGCGGCAGTTGCTGCTCACCTCGGCTACGCAGGCGCTCGGGCATTCATACTGGGAGCACCGCATGGACATCCAGTTGGGCGAGAGCTATACGGCACTTGCCCGGCATGTGGTGATGGACCACGACCATTCACCGGCGGATGCGCTGTTCGACCGGGTCTTGTCGGCCACGCTCTTCTCGTTTCGTACCAACCGCCGCATCTTCCGCGGCATGATTCGCTTCCAGGACAACGAGCGCTGGCAGAGTGTGTTCGATACCGTGCTGCAGAATTCGCGCTGGAGCCTGCCGGATGAGAGCGTGCAGGGCTACGTCGAGCGGTCCTTTGACTACGTGATCGACTGCCTGGTGCGCCGTGGCGGGTCCATCGCTGCCGGGCTGGACCCGGTCGGCGACGAAAACCTCGCGCTGTCGAAGAAGATTCGCCGCATGGCGGTGCGCGAGGGCGGCCTCAAGGACCAGCGGGTGCTGCTCGATATGGCGGATGATTTCTTCCCGCTGCCCGAGATCCCGTTCGGCTACTGGCGGCAGGTCGAGACCACTACCCTGCTCGACCCATTCGCTTTGCCGCGCAGGAAGGCCGGTTGATGGTGCCCCCGTGATGCGCTGCGCCGTCTACAGCCCCTCCTCCCATTCCGGCTGCAGATTGGCGTAGCGCACCACCACGCGCTTGCGGCCGACGCTTTCGAAGTCGATGGCGGCGCGCACATCCTGGCCGCGCCCCGACAGCTCCGCCACAGTCCCGGCGCCGAACTGCGGGTGCCGCACCCGCGCGCCCTTGATCAGCCGCGGCACATCCTGCGAGTCGCTGTAGTCTACCGAATAGCTTTCATCTTTCGGCGGCGGTGCGCGGCGCAGGCCCAGCCGGTCGCTGCGCCGCGCCAGAGTGCGGCGCGGGCTCTGCCAGCTTCCGTACGCCGCCGTGCGCTGCACCAGGCGCGCCGACTGCTTGGCCTCGAGCAGATCCGGCGGGATCGCTTCCAGAAAGCTCGATGGAACTGCATCTAGCCATTCGCCGCCCCGGCGGCGGCGGCGGGCAGTAGTGAGCAAGAGCTTTTCCCTGGCCCGCGTGATGCCTACGTAGAACAGCCGCCGCTCCTCCTCGAGTTGCTCCGGCTCGTCATAGCTCCTGGACAGCGGGAACAAGCCTTCCTCCATTCCGGAGATGAAGACCAGCGGGAACTCGAGCCCTTTGGCGTTGTGCAGCGTCATCAGGCTCACCGCATCCGCATTGGCGTCGTGCTGGTCGATGTCCGCGATCAGGGCGACATGGGCGAGGAAGATGTCGATCGGGCGCAGCCCGGCCTCTGCTACCTCCTCGCCTACCAGCTCCGGGTCGCCTTGCTCGATGCGAAGTTGCAGCTCGGCGGCCCCGGCGATCAATTCCTCGACGTTCGCCAAGCGGTCTTCGCCCTCGGCTCCTTCCTCTCGCAGCGCTTCCATAAACCCAGTCTCGGTCACTATCGAGCGGGTGATTTCGTCCAGCGGCACACCGGTCCCCGCTAGTGCCGAGTGTTTCGCCAGCAGCGCCGCCAGCTCGGGCAGGGCACGCGCCGCGCCGCCCCGCAGCGCGCCGATCTCTTCCACTTCCGCGGCTGCGGCAAGCAGCGGGATGCGGCGCGCCGAGGCGTGTTCCGCGAGGCGGGCCACCGAGGTGTCGCCCACGCCCCGGCGCGGCACATTCACTACCCGGAGAAACGCTTCGTCGTCCGCCGGGTTGGCGACCAGCCGCAGGTAGGCGAGTACGTCCTTGACTTCGCGTCGCTCGTAGAAGCGCTGCCCGCCAATCACCCGATAGGGGAGCCCTTCCCGCCTCAGCGCCTCCTCGAGCGCGCGGGATTGTGCGTTGGTTCGGTACAGCACGACCAGGTCTCGCGGGGAGCGCTGGCTGCCGTCGCCCAGACGGTTCAGCATCTCGCCAACGATCCACTCGGCTTCATCCGCTTCATCGGCCATTTCTACCAGGCTGATGCGCTCGCCGGCCGCGTTCGCCGTGCGGAGCGTCTTCCCTTTGCGCCGCACGTTCTGGGAGATCACTTCGTTAGCGACAGTGAGAATGCGCTGCGTGGAACGGTAGTTCTCCTCGAGCCGCACCACGGCCGCAGCGGGGTAGTCGCGCTCGAATTCGAGGATGTTGCGGATGTCCGCGCCGCGCCAGCCGTAAATCGACTGGTCGTCATCACCCACCACGAACAGGTTCGAATGCTCGCCGGCTATGAGCTGCAGGAAGTCGTACTGCGCGCGGTTGGTGTCCTGGTATTCGTCTACCAGCACGAACTGGAAGCGCTCGCGGTAGCGCTCGAGCAGATCGGGCTGCGAGCGGAGCAGATCCACCGGCTTGACCAGGAGGTCGTCGAAGTCGAAGGCGTTGGCGTCGCGCAGCGCGCGCTGGTAGCGTTCGTACACCTGCGCGGCATTGCGGGTGAAGGGGTCCAGCACCTTGCCGGCGTATTCCTCGACCCCGACTAATTCGTTCTTGGCGGCCGATATCGCGCTGCGCATCGCCCGCGGCGACCAGCGCTTGGGGTCTAGCCGCAGCTCGTCTTTGATGATGCGGCGGGTGAGCCGCTCGGAATCGTCCGAGTCGTAGATCAGGTAGCTGGGCGACCAGCCGAGCCGCGTAGCGTGACGGCGCAGCATGCGGGCGCCGATCGCGTGAAAGGTGCCGATCCACATTCCTGCCGGGTCGCGCGAGAGCAGCCGGCTCACACGCTCGCGCATCTCCCCCGCTGCCTTGTTGGTGAAGGTGAGCGCCAGGATCGAGCGGGGGTCTACCCCCCACTCGTCTACCAACGCCGCGATGCGCGCCGTGAGCACCCGCGTCTTGCCCGAGCCGGCGCCGGCGAGCACCAGCAGCGGCCCCTCGAAGTGCGCGACTGCCTCTTGTTGTTCCGGGTTCAGCTCCATCGGCTCCGTCTGAAGTGCAACTTCATACACTCTCTTCCGCCGCGACCGCGGGGGCCGCTACTGGCAGCGTGATCAGAAAGGTCGCCCCGCGCTCGGCAGGAAGCAATTCCAGTTCGCCTAAGTGTACGTCGCGGATGATGCGCCGCGCTAAAGACAGCCCGACGCCCCACCCGCCCCTTTTGGTGCTCACCCCCGGCTCGAACAAGGTGCTGCGGACGGCCGGGGCTACGCCCGGCCCCGTATCGGAAACTGTGATCGTAACCCGCCGCTGCCCTTGTGCTTCCGGCCGGATAGTGATGGTGCCGCCCGAGCCTGCCAACGCATCCAGCGCGTTCTTGACCAAGTTCTCGAGCGCCCATTCGAGCAGGATCGCGTTGCCGAGCACCGGCGGCAACTCGTCGGGTAGATTCAAACGCAGATCGACCGCACCGGCGAGCTGGGGCAGGCGCACCCGTACATAGCGCTCGAGCGAGCGTAGCAGAACGCCCACATCCACCGCTTCGCGCCTGAGGCTGCGCCCGATCCACTCGAAGCGGCGGGAGACTTTCTGCAGCCGCTCGAGGTCCGCCTCCATCTCCGCCGCGAGCACGGGCAGAGAGGCAAGCTCCTCGCGCTGGTCGGGCGGCAGGCGCAGGATTTCGACCCAGCCCTCGAGTGAAGAGAGCGGAGTTCCCATCTGATGGGCAGATTCGCGCGCCATAGCGGCCCAGAGCCGTTCGCGCTCGACGCGCTGGTTGTGGCGCACGACCCACCACGCATAGAAGAGCAGCCCCAGCAGCGAGCCGACCTGCAGCCACGGGATCCACCGCAGGCGTCGCAGAATGGGGGGGTCATCGACAAACACATACGAGCTGCCTTCGCTGATGGGCGGGTTCCTGCGGATGATCCCGCGCAGGTAGCGCTGGATGCGGCGCTGCCCTTCATCGGTGCCGAGATCTGCCTCGAAGGGCAGGTTCTCCGCGCCGACGACCAGGCCCTCGGCATCTGTGAGTACGAGCGGGACGCCGAGCAGCTTCACCTCGTCTATCAGGTTGAGCAGGGTGATCTCGGCCGCCCCCTCCGCGGGGTTGGCCAGGCCGCCCAGCACACGGGCGTAGATGCGGGAATGCGCGACCGCATCGCGCCGCATCTCCCGCATCAACCATTCGCTGTACAGCAGATAGCCGACGAGCATGAGCGCGGCGATCAGCCCGAGGGCGGTGGGCCAGTGACGCCAGCGCAGCACGAGCGGCTATGGGGTGAAAACTGCCGTGCCGAGATACGGCTCGAGTACGGGCGGGATGCGCACCGAGCCATCTTCCTGCTGCCCGTTCTCGAGCAGTGCGACCACGGTTCGGGGCAGCGCGAGCGCGGAGCCGTTCAGGGTGTGGACGAACTCCG